>JAHQVI010000005.1 GCA_019634405.1 Hyphomicrobiales bacterium | reverse complement strand
GGAATTGTCACGATTGTCTCCCATCATGAAGAAGTGATCTTCCGGAACTACAAAAATGCCCGTGTCGTCAGAACCGGAATTGGTCCGGCAGTCCAGCGTTTCGTAGGCCACCCCGTTCGGCATGGTTTCAAGATAGCGCGGTACGGTGATCTCCGTAAAATTCGTGCCAGGTTCGCAGGTCGAGCGCGGACCGACAAAATCATCGATGCGCTCCCGCTGCAATGCCTTGTCATTAATGTGCAGCACACCTTCGATCATCTGAATGCGGTCACCAGGAAGACCAACAACGCGCTTGATGTAATTTTCCGTGTTGTTGCTCGGCAGCTTGAACACGGCGACATCGCCGCGTTCAGGATCCGACCCGAATATCCGTCCGTCGAAAATGTCCGGGCTCCATGGAAAAGCATGCTTGCTGTATCCGTAGCTGAACTTGGAAACGAACAGATAATCGCCGATAAGCAATGTCGGGATCATCGAGCCGGACGGGATATTGAAGGGCTGGTAAAGAAAGACGCGGATGAACACTGCGAGCAGAAGGGCGTGAATAATTACGCGGAGCGTATCCATGAAACCGCCGCTCTGCACGTCCTTATCTTTCACATTCGCCTCGCTGCTCATTGAACTGTCCTTACTTCCATCGGTAGAGTTATCGGTGACATAATAGCATTGCGGCGCAAAGGCAATCAGCACCTGTTGAATCTGGCCAAATTTACCGTATTTGCCCGCATTTTCGGAAATGGATACTACGATGCGGATACAGCCGATATGATCACGATCGCCTGTGCAATCGGGAAATCATCGGTGATCGAGACGTCGATCTGCGCCTTTCGCCCTGGTGGAAGCAGCATATCGAGGTGTCTCGCCGCCCCGCCGGTAAGCCTGATCGTCGGCTTGCCCGAGGGGAGATTGACCACGCCTATATCGCGCCAGAATACGCCCTGATTCATACCGGTGCCGAGCGCTTTTGCGCAGGCTTCCTTGGCCGCCCAGCGTTTTGCATAGGATGCCGCGCGCAGCCTCCGGCGATCGGATTTGAGCCGTTCAACCTCAGTAAAAACGCGGTTGAGAAACCGTTCGCCGTGTGTCTCGATGGTTTTCTCGATACGACGTATGTCTATGCTGTCGCTGCCAAGTCCAATGATCATCTTTGCTTGCCGGATAATGTATCGTTGGAGGCACGAGCTTCGGTCATGATGGTTCTCATGCGTCGGACCGCGGCGTCAAGACCGGCAAAGATCGCTTCGCCGATCAGGAAATGGCCGATATTCAACTCCGCGATTTCAGGGATCGCGGCGACTGCGGCAACCGTATCGAATGTCAGCCCGTGCCCGGCATGAACTTCGAGGCCGCTTTCGCTCGCATTTCTGGCCGCAGCGATGATCCGCTCAATTTCGGCGTCGCGCCCTGCAAGATCGCCCGCGATCGCCATGTCGCAATATGTTCCCGTGTGGATCTCGACAATGTCCGCCCGTGCATGGGCGGCGGCCTCGATCTGTGCGGCGTCGGGATCAACGAACAACGACACCCTTATACCGGCATCCTTGAGTTTTTCGACAAACCCGGTCAGCGAGTTGCCAAGTCCGCGAACGTCAAGGCCATGCTCCGTTGTCTTCTCGGCGCGGCGCTCGGGCACCAGACAGCACGCATGCGGCC
Organism: Hyphomicrobiales bacterium; assembly: GCA_019634405.1. Taxonomy (GTDB): domain Bacteria; phylum Pseudomonadota; class Alphaproteobacteria; order Rhizobiales; family Rhodomicrobiaceae; genus JAHQVI01. The sequence goes on along the minus strand of JAHQVI010000005.1, from coordinate 5,422 downwards.
GCGTCTGCAGCGCAACGGCCAGCATTTCATCGGTTGCGGCCATTTCCAGATTGAGCGGACGCGTGATCATCGCCTTCAGCTTGGCGATATCCTCATCGGCAATATGACGGCGGTCTTCACGAAGATGGGCGGTTATCCCGTCGGCACCGGCTTCGATCGCCAATTGCGCTGCGCGCAGGGGATCAGGCGTATCTCCGCCGCGCGCATTACGGATTGTGGCGACATGATCGATGTTCACGCCAAGGCGCAAAGGTAGAGATTTCATGGAAGTTGCTCAGCTGGCGATATGAACTGTTGCGGGCATGCGCGTACGGCGTGTCTTGTCGAGGCGCGACCCGCCAATCAACTTACGCGCTGCGGCATAGGCGAGCAAACCCGCTGCCGCTCCGAGAGGCAGTGAGCCCAGAAGCATTGGCTTGAAGATTGGCCAGATGCTTGCGACCGCGTCAATCAATGCGGCTGGTGAAAATGTGATCAGGCTGTCCCAAATCGCGGCGGCGTTTTTCTGGAAGCCTTTCAGCTGGCCGGAAGAGGTGCCAAGCAGGAGATTTCCGACGTGATAGGTTGAGAACCAGATCATCGGATAGGTCAGCGGGTTACCAACAAAGGACGCCAGAAAGGATGCGATGATGCTCCCGCGCAACACGATGCACAAGAGCGCCGCCAGCAGAAGCTGCAAGCCGATGAACGGGGTGAAAACCGCGAAAACGCCGATGGCGACGCCGACGGCAATGCGATGAGGCGATGAACGAATCCGCTTGAGACGAAGAAAACTGTAACGTGCCGATCTGTTCCAGCTGCGCCGTGGCCACAAAGCAAGTCGAAGCCGCTTCAGGAAACTCGGCGATTTGCTACTTCTGAACAACATGTCATTTCCTTAAACTCTTCCCTTTCGACGGTAAACACCGGATGCGCAAGGACGAGCCAGGCAAGATTGGTTTTGCAGTGCGCTTATGCCAGATGGTTCTTATGTTTGCTGCAAATTTTTCTACAACCAATCATACGGTTACTACTCTCTCGCAACCAACGAATATGGTTCCCGAATGCGCTTGAAACACGGCGCGTGACGATAAATTGATCAATAATTGTCTTCATTCACGATGAACGTTGTCCAAGAGATGAGCCGGTGGTTGAGCATACATACGGAATATTGGCAAATGCTAAAAAAAATTTACGAAATTATGGCCGATGTCGTCGAGATTTATTTCAGTGACCTGCTGCCGGGCTTGACCGCCGGAATCGCTGCTAATTCCGGGGGAAGCGCGTATTCCGGATAGTTGCCAATGTCAAGCGTGAGCAGGGCGGTCAGATTTATGCCGATATCCGCCGTCCCGCCTGAGCGGTCCACAAGGCAGGCGGCGGCGATTGTCCTGCCGCCTTCGGCCTCGATTGCTGCGATGCACTCCTTGGACGAAAGTCCGGTCGTAACCACGTCTTCCATCATGAGAACGCGCGCGCCCGCTTCGATGTCAAAACCGCGCCTGAGCTGAAATTTCCCTTCGACCCGCTCGAAAAAAACGGAAGGCACGCCGAGCTGCCGGCCCATTTCATAGCCGACGAGCACGCCGCCCATCGCGGGCGAGGCTACCAGATCGAATGTTCCCATAGCGCTCTTGCAGAGCTTATCCGTCAATGCGGCGCACAAACGGCCACCGCGTTCCGCATCCATCATAAGGCGTGCGCATTGGAGATAGGTGTCGCTATGCAAGCCTGAACTCAGAACGAAATGCCCTTTGAGCAAGGCGCGCGCCGCGCGGAACTCTTCGAAAATCTCTTCATCTGTCATGAAACTCTTTTATCGCGCGCGCGCATCGAGGCAAACAAAAATTGAACGATATGGGCAAGATCAGGCGATGACGCGTTCGACCGAGCTGACAGCAGCAAGTCCATTCAGACCGGACAGTATGTCCTTGAGATGTTTCAGGTCGAGGACTTCCAGACTGATCAGCATACGCGTGTAATCTTCGCGCCGGCCAACCATTTTCAGCGTATCGATATTGCCGTCATGCTCGCCGATAATTGTGGCGATATGGGCCAGCGTGCCGGGTTCGTTGACCGCAGTAACGCGGATCTGTACGGGAAAACGCTCCTGCGAAGCTTCGTCAATGTCCCAGGTCACGTCGATCCAGCGGTCGCTGTGATCGAAATGATCGCGAAGAAGCGGGGAATGGATCGGGTAGATGGTGATGCCCTCGCCGGGGACGAGGATGCCGACAATGCGCTCGCCGGGAACAGCGCCGCCGGGAGAAAATTTGATGGCTATATTGTCGCCCGAAACGCCGCGAATCGGTACGCCACTGCCGTTCATCTCATGTTCGTCCGGCGTTTTGCCAGGCCAGCGGAAACGCATATTCGTGACGCGGCGAAGACTGAACCAGCCGTCATCGGAGCGTTTAATGGCCTTGCGTTTGTAAGGCGCGGCCGTTTTTTCCTGCGGGTAGACTGCGCTATAAACCTCCGCTGCGGGAAGTTCGCCGCGTCCGACCTGCGCCAGTACGTCTTCCAGCGTGCGCTGCGAGAGACGGCCAAGCGCGAGCGTGAGTTCACGGTCTGAATAGACCTTGCCGTTATTTGTAAACATCGATTGGAGGATGTCACGGCCCAGATTGCAATATTGCTTCTGGATCGCCTCGCGCGATGCGCGCCGGATCGCGGAACGGGCCTTGCCGGTGACTGCGATTTTTTCCCATGCGGGCGGCGGCGTCTGGGCCTCGGCGGTGATAATGAGGATCTCGTCGCCGTTTTTCAGTTCCGACGTCAAGGGCATATGACGGCCGTTGATCTTTGCCCCGACGCAGCTATTGCCGATATTGGTGTGAACGGCGTAAGCGAAGTCGATCGGTGTTGCGCCGCGCGGCATGGCGATCAGGCTCCCCTTGGGCGTAAAGCAGAAAACCTGATCCTGAAACAATTCCAGCTTGGTGTGTTCGAGAAATTCTTCCGGATTGTCGCCTTCAAGGAGATTGGCGACCAGTTTGCGCAACCATTGATAGGGTGCCAGGCCTGCGCCGTCCATGGCGCTTGCGCCGTTCGTTACGCCGTCCTTGTAGAGCGGGTGGGCCGCAACGCCGTAATTGGCGATCTCGTCCATCTCAGCGGTGCGGATCTGCAGCTCGACGCGCTGATGGCCGGGGCCAACGATGGTTGTGTGCAAAGACTGGTAGCTATTGAATTTCGGCGTTGAAATATAATCCTTGAACCGGCCGGGCACGCTTGGCCATGTGGTATGGACTGCTCCCAGCACCTGGTAACAGTCCGTCGTATCATCGACAATCACCCGGAAGCCGTAAATGTCGGAAAGCTGTTCGAGCGAAACCTGCTTGTTATCCATCTTGCACCAGATGGAGTAGGGCTTTTTTTCGCGGCTATAGACCCGGCTTTCGATACCGAAATCGCCAAGCTTCGCTTTTAGTTCGCCTTCAATGATTTCGATGATGTTCTGGTTGCGCTGGCGCAGGTCGGCAAGCTTGCCGATCAGCGTTTCATAAGCTTCCGTGTTCAACCAGCGGAAGGCAAGCTGTTCCAGCTCGTCCTTCATGTCCTGGATGCCCATCCGCCCGGCGAGCGGGGCGTAGATGTCGAGCGTTTCCTGCGCAATCCGCTTGCGCTTGTCAGGCCGCATGGCGTCCAGCGTGCGCATGTTGTGGAGGCGGTCCGCCAGCTTTACGAGCAGGACGCGGATATCGGATGAAATGGCGACGAGGAGCTTGCGGAAATTTTCGGCCTGCTCGGCGCGTTTGCTGACGAGATTGAGTTTGTCGAGCTTGGTGAGACCATCGACAAGCTTGCCGATCTCATCGCCAAACATATAGATGATCTCAGCCTTGGTGGCTTCGGTGTCCTCTATGACGTCGTGAAGCAGGGCGGTCGCGATCGTTGCATCGTCGAGGCCGTAATCGGACAGGATCGATGCGACTTCGAGTGGATGGGTGATGTAGGCTTCGCCGGATGCGCGTGTCTGATTGTGATGGGCCTTCATCGCATAGACATAGGCCCGGTTCAGCAATGCCTCATCGGCACCCGGGTTATAACTCTGAATCTTTTCGACAAGTTCGTAATGCCGCACCATGCGGGAGCCTCACCCGCCTGACACCAATATAATCACCGCATCCTTGAGTTCTGATGCTGATCGGATGGAATACTGCGCTCCATACCGCGAAGCAGCTCTTCCTCCGTCATGCGATCGATCACGACGTCGGACGCCTGATCGTCACGGCCGAAATATGTGCGCTCCGGCGAACTGGACAGGAGCGGAACCGCATCGGGTTCAGGTTCGTCGACTTCGACGTAACGCTGCATCGAGTGGATCAGGTCTTCCTTGATGTCTTCCGGCTCGATAATTTCCTCGGCGATCTCGCGAAGGGCGACGACAGGGTTCTTGTCATTTTCGCGCTCGACGGCGATCGGTGCGCCAGCGGAAATGGAGCGGGCGCGATGCGCGGCGAGCAGCACGAGTTCGAACCGGTTCGGGATTTTATCGACGCAATCTTCAACTGTGACGCGTGCCATGGACCATCCTGACGATTAGAGGAAAATATTTGCCTTAACAGGTAGCGTTTTTTTCGCTCACTTGCAAGGTTTGGGGTGAAGTCGTTCCCCTTAAGGCGCAATCAGTTGCAGGTTTATCAACACGCTTGATAGGCCTGGTTTGGTAGCGGCTCCTGAATGAGAGGGACACACGCTTAACGTCCCGGATCTGGTTACGATGACGGCGCGCGATTTCTTGAACATTTTTCAACGAGCTTTACTCGCGCGAAATGTAGATATTTGTTATATGCAATTTATGTGATTTCAATAGTGGTGATCACAATTATTTACCATAACATAACTATGCGAGGTAAACTCATGAGTAACCGGAAATTGTTCGCATCTATTCTGATGGTTTTCTTGATAGGCGTCGGTTTATCTGGCGCGGCGTCCGTTGCTAACGCCGCATCGATCAGCCCTGCCATTGCAGAGCCGTCAAATAGTGCATCCGGTCTTGTCATCGACGTCAAACGTTACGCCCGCACCAAGCGCATACCGCTGCCCTTGGGCCCAAGCTACACCTATTACGACTATCCATATTACTACAGCCGCGGATTTTATCCGGAGCATATTGGGGGCTACGTCTACTACCCATCATCGTCCAGCAGCCGTTACAACTCCAAATATTTCAAGAGCTGCGTAAAATGGCACAAGCGCTGCGCAGCCAATTGGGGCCGTAAGAACAACGACTACTATGGATGCATGAACTATCATAATTGCTGATGGGGCTAAATGGTGCGGGGCGGAAGATCATACTAGAGCGTTTTGACGTCATACCGGGTCATATCCGGCGGCATTAAAGTAGTTTTGGCATTCGGTTGGTTTGATCTGGTCAATCGCGTTTCCGATTGTTTGCGATAGGCCTTCAATTGTTCGACATGCGGCCGCCTTCAGG
>JAHQVI010000242.1 GCA_019634405.1 Hyphomicrobiales bacterium | reverse complement strand
TATGACCAAGACGATACTCATCACCGGGGCCACTGACGGCATCGGACTGGAGACAGCGAAGAAACTGGCGGCGCACGGTCATACGCTTCTGCTTCATGGCCGCAACGCCGAAAAGCTTGAAAAAGCAAGCCAGAAAATTGCTGTAGATAGCGACGCCGGCACGCTCACAACTTACGTCGCCGATCTTGCCAAGATTGCCGATGTGGAAGCGCTCGCCAGCGACGTTGCGGCCAATCATGATCGCCTCGACGTACTGATCAACAATGCGGGTATTCTCAAAACCTCCGATCCCATCACGGAAGATGGGTTCGACGTCCGGTTGGTCGTCAACACCCTTGCGCCCTATCTCCTGACGAAAAGACTTCTGCCGCTGCTGGGCCCGTCCTCCCGCGTCGTCAACGTTTCCTCCGCCGCGCAGGCGCCCGTCAATCTGGCCGCGCTTACAAGCGGCACGCGGCTCGACGATATGGCGGCTTATTCTCAGAGCAAGCTTGCCATCACAATGTGGTCGAACGCGCTGGCCAGATCGCTGACGGACGGACCGGTGATGATTGCGGTCAATCCGGGTTCGCTTCTCGCCAGCAAGATGGTGCGCGAGGGTTTTGGCATTGACGGCAACGATCTGAGCATCGGCGCAGATATTCTCAGCCGCGCGGCGCTTTCGGATGAGTTTGCCGATGCGAATGGCAAATATTACGACAATGACGCCGGGCGGTTCGGCTCGCCGCACACCGATGCGCTAAACCACGAGAAATGCGGCGACCTCGTCCAGTCAATCGAGCAGATGCTCGGCACACTCTCCAAAGGAGCAAAGACATGAAAGCCGTTGGCTATAAAGCAACCGGTCCGATCGACCGCGAAGACGCCCTGATTGACTTCGAAATGGAAAAGCCGACCCCGCGGGGCCGGGATCTCCTTGTCCAGGTCGCCGCCATTTCGGTGAACCCGGTCGATACGAAAATCCGCGTGCGCCGCGAACCGGAAGGAAATGAGCCCGCCGTTCTCGGGTGGGACGCCGTCGGCGAGGTGATTGCTGTTGGCGACGACGTAACCGGCTTCAAGCCAGGCGATCAGGTCTGGTATGCGGGCGCGATTGACCGTCCCGGCGCGAACGCCGAGTTCCATCTCGTTGACGAGCGCATCGTTGGCCGCAAGCCCGCAAGCGCATCCAACGCCGAGGCCGCCGCGCTTCCCCTCACGGCGCTGACAGCCTATGAAATGCTCTTTGACCGTCTCCGGGTCAACGATCCGGTTCCAGGGGCGGCTCCGGCAGCGCTGATTATTGGCGGGTCCGGCGGCGTCGGTTCGATCACGATCCAGTTGCTGCGCGCGAAAACCGGCCTGAAGGTGATCGCCACCGCTTCGCGCCCGGAAACGAAGGAATGGGTCACAAAGCTCGGCGCGCATCATGTCATCGATCACAGCCAGCCTCTGGCGGCGCAGATCGAGCAGCTTGGATCAGGACAGCCTGGCTTTGTCTTCTCTACAACGCATACGGACCAATATGTCGAGCAGATTGCCGAACTGATCGCGCCGCAGGGCCGGTTCGGTCTCATCGACGATCCGGCAAATCTCACCATCATGCCGTTCAAGACAAAAAGCGTGTCCGTCCATTGGGAGTTGATGTATACGCGTTCGCTTTTCCAGACGCCCGATATGGCGCGGCAGGGTGAAATTCTGAACGAAGTTGCAACGCTCCTCGATACAGGAAAGATCCGGTCCACGGCAACGGAAACGCTTGGAACGATCAACGCTGAAAACCTCATGCGCGCGCATGCCATTCTGGAAAGCAACAAGGCGCGCGGGAAACTCGTATTGGAAGGCTTTTAGTTCCGGGCCGTCATACTCCTCGGATGATGACGCGGTCCAAACACTCGCTCCGGTCATGATTTCCGTGTTCATATGAAGCCATTCCGTTAGCGGAGCAAATTTGACATTTGGAAATGAACTTGCGGCAAATGCGATCCAAATGTTAGGCGCGAAGAAGTAGGAGTGGCTTCATATGCCTGGAACATCCGACGCAATGGACACGATCTGGGATGTAATCATCGTCGGCCAGGGGCTGGCGGGGACAGCGCTTGCGTGGCGTCTGGTGGAGGCGAATCGAACGGTGCTGCTTATCGATGCCGATGACGCCGTCACATCATCCAAGATCGCGGCCGGGCTGATGACGCCGATTACAGGGCGGCGTCTCCATCCGAGCTGGCGCTGCGACGAGTTCTTGCCAATCGCCCGCGCCTTCTACAAGCGCGTCGAAGCGCGCAGCAAGACACGATTTTTTTACGACCGGACCGCCATCCGGCTTTTTCAGTCGGACAAGGAGGGCGCGCTTTGGGCGGCACGGCGCGAAAAGCCTGCGGTCGTGGCGCATCTGCTGTCCGCCGACCCCGCAGAGCTGATCGCACCCGCCATCGCCGATACGAGCGGCGGCGGCTTCGTCATGCAGGCCGCACAGCTCGACGTCCCGGCCTATCTCGGCGCCTCGCGCAACGCCCTGCCCTTCGAGGCGCACAGGCTTGACTGGAAACGCGATGTTCACTTCAGCCGCGACACCGTCACGGTCGCCGGGCGCAAGGCGCGTCTCGTTATCTCCTGCGAAGGGGCCGCCGCCAACGGCAATCCATGGTTTTCTTCCGTACCCTTTCGCCCGGCGAGAGGCGATATTCTAACGTTGCGTTTTGCCGAACCTCTCCGTCCGCAAACCCTGCATTGCGGCGTCTGGCTCGCGCCGACCGGCGATCCGCAGATCTTCAAGGCGGGCTCGACCTATGACCGGAACAATCTCCACCAGGAACCCTCTGCGGACGGACGCCGCCAAATAGAAGACAAGCTACGCCGTTTCATGCGCATGCCCTATGAGGTAATCGACCATAAGGTGGCGCTCCGGCCGATCGTGTTCCAGAGCCGCGCAATTGTCGGCCTGCATCCGGAGCAGGACCGGCTCGGCTATTTCAACGGGCTTGGCTCAAAAGGCTCCATGCATGCGCCGTGGTATGCAGAAAGGTTTGCAGCCTTGATCACCCATGGCGTTCCCCTGCCCGACCATATTGATTTACGGAGAAGTCCCCTTGTCCACGCTGCGCGCCACTGAACTTGCTCATACGCTTATCGGACGCGCCGTCTCGCCAGGCGCATGGGCAATTGATGCAACGGTCGGCAATGGCCATGACACAGTGTTCCTTGCCGGACTGGTCGGCAGTCATGGCCGGGTTTTCGGCTTCGACATTCAGGAATGCGCTCTTGCATCAGCCGCAAAACGCCTTGACGGCTTACCGCAAGTCACCCTTCACAACGCCCCTCACGAACGGATGAACGACTTCATGCCGGAGGAGGCGCGGGGCCGGATCGGCGCGGTGATGTTCAATCTTGGCTATCTGCCTGGCGAAGATCATAGCGTCACGACACGCGGCGAAACCACGATTGCCGCGCTTGAACAGGCGATGGCGTTGCTGGCGATCAGGGGCGCGGCGACGCTGGCGCTCTATACGGGACACCCCGGCGGCGCGAATGAGGCCGCGGAGGTTCTCGACTTTGCCCGCGCATTGCCCGCAGCTTTCGCGGTCGGCCATTTTAGACGGCTGAACACGGCCAGCCCCGCCCCCGAACTCCTGGTGATCGAACGCCTTCGTTGACCTGCCTATCGGTCGTCCAAAACACGGCGGACATTCTCAATCGCGGCGTCGCGCGATCCGCTGGCCTCAACACACCGCCAGCCCGCCGGTTCGGACATCCCGATCGATTCGACCTGCCGCGCAACAATTGTGGCGTCAGCATCGGATGCGTCCCCGACCCTTGCGCTGACACGGTTCATCATCTCGTTCTGGTCTGCGCACAGCCAGATTGTTTCCAGCGGCACACCGGAACGCTCCGCCAGACCGGCCAGATCCATGCGCGCTTGCCCGGGCGCGAATGTCGCATCGAGTATGACGGAGTGGCCTGCGCGAAGAATAGCCTCAGCCTTCGTAAACATGCGATGGTAGACCAGTTTCGTGGCTGAATCCGTATAGCAGCCGGGCGAAAGCCTTTCGAGCATGTCGGCATGGAACAATAATTTACGCTCCACATCGCTGCGCACATGCATTGCGCCGGGACTTACGCCGACCTCTGGCGAGACGGCGCGGGCAATCGTCGTCTTGCCGGTGCCGGACAGCCCGCCAATGGCGACAAGCCGCGGCTTTTCCGGCGTCAACAGCTCCACAAAGAGTCTGGCATAGCCAATCATATCACTGTAGCGCCGTTCGCGGCTTGCGTCGTCGGCCACCGCCAACTCATCAAGCCCAACCATCGCCCTGACGCCCGCTCTGATCGCCATCATCATGGGCATGAGCCGAAGCCCGTCCAGTTCATTGCCATGCGTTGCGTTCATGAAATAATGGTTTAGCAACGCGCTGGCCTCGCTCTTCAATCCGCGGCTCCAGAGATCCATGAGCAGAAAGGCAAGATCGTAAATAATGTCGATCCGCGCCAGCTCTTCATCGAATTCGAGGGCGTCGAATAGCCGTGGCTTACCCTCAACCAGCACGATATTCTTCAAATGCAGATCGCCATGGCAGCGGCGCACAAAACCCTGACGCCGGCGTTTCCTCATAAATGCGTCATTGCGGGCGAGCGCATCGTCAAGCGCGCAGATGGACGGGGCCAAGGCCAATTGCGCAAAGGCTTCGTTGCCCAGCGCGTCCCTGACGGTCTCGGCGACCTTGCGAAGACTGTCCGGCCAGTTCGCGCCGGGAACGCTGGGCGAGATATTGTGAAAGCCGCGTATGGTACCGGCCAGCATCTCCAGAAGCGCAGGATCGAGCCGCCCTTCAGCCGCACGGCGGTCGAGCAGATTGACTTGATCGAAGCGGTTCATCTCCAGGACCCAGTCGATGATCTGCGCCTCAGCTCCATAACGGCCCGCCAGATGCAGACCGCCGCCGCCATCCCGCCAGACCGGCAGGAGCCGTCTGTAAATTTCCGGCGCGGTCCTGCTGTTCAGCCGCAATTCGTTTTCAAGAGCGGAGCGGCGTTTTTCGATCGTGGAGAAATCCAAATAGGCCAGCTTGATGGCGCGCTTGAGCTTGTAAGCGCGATCGCCAGCAAGAAATATGACCGCCCCATGCGTATCCATGCGATCAACATGATCGGCTCTGGCCAG
>JAHQVI010000241.1 GCA_019634405.1 Hyphomicrobiales bacterium | reverse complement strand
GGTGTTGCTGGGCGCAGAGCGGGATGCCGGCCGTCCGCTAACCGGGGCGCTTATAGGGCAGGCCGTCACTTTGGCGGATAGTGCTATCGCCGTGCAAAATTTATGTGGCGACTGGAATGACCGTGCGAATGCCGAAAGCCTGTCGCCGCGAACAGGCACCGGTTTACAGGCGTTGGCTGAATTCCAAGTGGTCTGTGCAAACCGTTTTGAAAGTTTGGCCGCGTATACGCCCCAGGAGCGAAGTGCGGTTCTTGAGGGAATGATCCAGGAAATTCGTGATTCGCCACCTGACATTGGAGCCGCCATCAAACATCGCTTCGAAGCCTATGCTGGATTGAAGATAGAACAGTTCCGGTTTGAGCAAAATACTATTGGGCCACTCGAGTATTACCGCGGGGATGATTTAGAGTTCGAGGACCCAAATGAAACTGGCTGGAAGTTTGTCATGGACGGCAATTTCCACGACGAAGTGCTTGGACAGTACCATTTCGAAAACGAAGCTGGCTATATGCGTGGAATGCTGCGCGCATTTAACCATATGATTGCGACTGTCGCAGAGCCCTTGACCGCCGATTCTTACAGGGAGTTACATGATCGTGCAGTGGATGGCGTAAGGGAGAGTGATGATGTTGGTCCCATCCCTCGTCTTATGAAACTTGGTTACCGCGATGGTGTGAGCGTTGGGTTCCGTGTCGCCTTAGGCAGCAATATGTCCGTAGCCGGTCGGAATGAATTTCGAGCGCGTCCAAAGGTAAACGATTATGGCAATGACATTGTCAGAGATAATTGGATTGTAATCCCTGGAATTGCGGACCAACAAGACCGGCTCGATACTCTAGCAAAAAGCGCGGAAGAGTGTAGAGGTAAAGCGCAGGAGATAATAAATCAGTACAATATCGATATCGCAGCAGCTGAGCCGGAGGATGAGAAATTAAACGTCATCGCCAGATGCTGTCAGGATCTTGATCAGTATCATCTCTTCGAAGATGGCAACCTTCGCACGGTCGCCTTCCTGACGATGAACAAGCTATTGATACAAAATGATTTTCCGCCAACAACCTTTATGAACCCCAACATCGTCGATTTGTATTCAATCCCGGAAATCGTGGCTGAGATCAGAGCCGGGTGGATGACGGCCAGCGGGTGGTGAGTGCGTGCAATCTTGATGTTCGCGAATTTTCCGTCACACCCAAATACCGAGCAAAAGCCGATTCGATGCGCGAAGCGGTGACGGGGCTGTCCAGGAGGAGTTCCCCCTATTCGGGTGCACTCTACAATGGACGGCGCTCATCTTCCCGAATGTGATTTTCGTTGTCGCTCGAAGTTCATATACGAATAGTGATAACCGGTTTCGGACACATATGCGCGTTGAAACAAAATGGTCGAGCATTTGAGGTGAGCCCGTGTGAACGGAAAGGGCCCCAGCGCTTAGCTAATAGAAAATATCTCTGACACATCTCTGTTGCTTAACAGTGCTAGTCAGACATCGTCTTTTCTAAAGTAAGGGCTACCATGTTCAGATCTTTGACAGCCGCCACATTGGCGTTCCTATGGGTGAACTCGGCTTTCGCGGCAGATGTGTCCGGCAAACTCGTGCTCTACACATCACAACCAAACGCCGACGCGCAGCAGACCGTTGACGCTTTCAAAGCGAAATATCCTGATGTTGAAGTTGAGTGGATTCGCGACGGAACCACAAAAGTCATAGCCAAGCTGCGTGCCGAGTTTGAAGCGGGCAACCCTCAGCCGGACGTGCTGCTGATCGCCGATATGGTGACGATGGAAGGCTTGGAAGCCGAAGGCCGCCTGATGGCCTATCCGGAAGCGGATGTCTCCGCCTATGACCCGGCCCTGATGGATGCGGAAAGCCATTATTTCTCTACCAAGCTCATCACCACGGGCATCGTTTACAACACTGCCGCTCCAATGGTTCCAAAGTCCTACAAGGACCTGCTAAAGCCTGAAGCGAAAGACAAGCTGGCCATGCCATCGCCCCTGACCAGCGGCGCGGCGACAATCCATATGGCTGCCATCACGTCCAATCCCGATCTGGGATGGGCGTTCTATGAGGGGCTGGCGAAACAGGGCGCAAACCCGAAAGGCGGCAATGGCGGGACTTACAAGGCCATCGCTGGCGGTGAGAAGCTTTACGGATTCGTCGTTGATTTCCTGCCGATCCGGAACAAGCTCAAGGGCGCGCCCGTCGAGTTCGTCTTCCCGGAAGAAGGCGTATCTGCTGTGACCGAACCAGCGGCAATCCTGTCAACAGCCAAAAATCCGGCCGCGGCGAAGGCCTTCGTTGATTTCCTGATCTCGAAGGAAGGACAGCAACTCGCCGCCGATATGGGTTATTTGCCTGCTCATCCGGACGTTACCCCGCCTAAGGGCTTTCCGGCTTTGAAAGACATCAAGCTGCTTGATTTCGAACCAGCCAAGGCGCTCGCCGAAGATGACGCGAGCAAAAAACGCTTTGCCGATATTTTTGGCGGCTAATACCGGCCCCGAACATGCGTAGCGGCTTTCGGGAGAATCCGATGCGTGAGGGGGGAAAGTGAGAAGCGGCGCTGTTGATTCCGGTCAAGGGCCCGTTACTCCAATGACCCGGATTTTCAAGGGCGATGAGGGGCTGACGCTCGTCGTCCTTAGCCTTTTGATTTTCGTGTTGTTCATCGTCCCGCTGAGCCTTCTGGCTGTCGTTGCGCTCGGCGATGGTCCAGGGCCAATCTGGGAGGCTCTGGACAGCCGTTCGGTTCCGCGCGCTCTATGGACTCGCTGGAAAGCGCTCTGCTTTCTTCCGTGCTCGCCCTGATGTTGGGGACTGCAACGGCGCTGATCATCGGGCTGAGCGATGTCAGGATGAAGGGGGCTTACACGTTTCTTCTCCTGATCCCGATGATGATCCCCCCGCATGTCACCGCGATTGCCTGGATACAGGCGCTGGGGCCGTCTTCAGCGCTTCTTCAAAGCATCGGTCTAGCGCCGGATGTGGGCTCAACGCACCCGCTTTATTCGCGCGAGGGGATTGTGTTGCTGCTGGGTATTCAGCATGCGCCGCTTGTCTTCCTGGTGGTTCTTGCCGCCTTGCGCAGCCTGCCGCGCGAAATGTCCGACGCCGCGCTGGTTTCGGGCGCACGGCCTGCGCGGCTATTGCGCACCATCATTCTGCCGTTACTTGCGCCAACGCTGATTGCGGGATACGCGCTCGCATTCGTTTCCGCGCTCGGCAACTTCGGTATCCCCGCTTTGCTGGGCATTCCCGTACGCTACACGACATTGCCGGTCCTGATCTGGCAAAGGCTGGCCAGTTTCGGCCCGTCGGTTTTGACGGATATGGCCGTGATCGCAAGCCTTGTCGCGGTCATTGCTGTTTTTGCGGTAATCGTGCAGCTGTGGCTGTCCTCGCGTCGGCGCAATGCGTTGATCGGGTTGCCTCAACCTCCGCTCGATATCAGCCTTGGCCGTGCGCGGCCGTGGGTGGAGGCCGGTCTCATGTCAATCATCCTGGCCACATTGGTGCTGCCGCTCAGCGCTCTGTTCGCAACCGCGCTCGTGCCGACCTATGGCGTACCGCTGACATTAGAGACGGCAACATTTGAGAATTTCGCTGAAATCCTGTTCCGGCAATCCGTGACCCTGCGCGCTTTCTGGAATTCCACCCTGGTGGCGGGCGGCGCTGCGGCGATCATCGCGATGCTGGCGATCTTCGTGGCGCGCTATGCGGCTGCACGAAACCGGCATATGCGCCGGATCGGGGGAGCAATGACCGCGCTGGCGGAGATGACCTATGCGATACCGGGCCTGGTCATTTCAGTGGCTTTTATTCTTGCTTTCATCAATCCGCTGCCGTTGCTCGGAATATCGGTCTACAACACTCTGGCGATCATCTTTCTGGCCTATCTCTGCGCCTTTTTTTCAATCGCGCTGAAGCCGGTCAATGCCGCGTTTTTGCAGCTTGATCCGGCTCTGGACGAAGCGGCTCGCGTGGCGGGTGCGAAGTTTTTCCGCCGGATGATGACGATCACCGTGCCGCTCGTTGCGCCTGCGGCCGCCTCCGGTGCGATTCTGGTTTTCCTGACCGCATATAATGAGGTGACGGTATCTGCGCTGCTGTGGTCAAGCGGCAATGAAACCATCGGCACGACGATTTTCAACTATGAGGATGGCGGTTACACGACGCTGGCCTCGGCCATGGCGGCGGTGACGGTCGTCGCAACCGTTTTCCTGATGGCCGCGCTGGACCGGCTTAGCCGCCATGCACCACCCGGCGTTGTGCCCTGGCGAATTTAGGTCCGCACTTTACGCGCATTTTCGCCTGAAAGCGGGTTCCCGCTATTGCAATTCCGCTCTAGTTCGGAATCACCCAACCGCCGGTGAAAGTAAGATGGACCTGCTCGCCAATCTTTACCGCTTTTGGGAGATCCAGCATAATGGGCGTCTCCAGCCCGTCGCCGCACGCAACCGCCTCCCAGAACCCTCCGCGATAGTGAACCGAGCGAATTTCGGCGCGCCAGCCGGTCTCTCCAACAGCGATATTCTTTGGACGGATGAAGACCGTCTTTAATCCCTCGGCTTTGCTGGCGACCGGCGTCGTCTGGCCTGCAATCAGCGCGCTGCCGTTGCGAATGTCGGCTTTTAGCAATGCGCCCCGGCCGATGAAACGCGCAACCGTCTCCGTAGCAGGGCGCTCGTAAATGTCTTCGGGACAGCCGATCTGCAGAAACTTCCCGCCATCCATAACCGCCATGATGTCGGCCAGCGCCATCGCTTCGCGCTGATCATGCGTGATGTACAGCGTCGTTGCGCCGGAACGGTTATGAAAGGCGCGCAGTTCGCTCTCCATCTCGCCGCGCAGATGCGGATCGAGATTGGCGAGCGGCTCGTCCATGAGGATTGTACGGGCGTCGCCAGCCAGGCATCGCGCAAGAGCGACGCGCTGACGTTGGCCGCCAGACAGCGCTTCGGGACGGCGGTCCGCGAACGTTTCAAGCGGCACGGTGTTCAGATGTTCGCCAGCTCGCGCCAAAGCGTCCGACGCTGACAGGCCGCGCGCTTCATATGGGAAGGCGACATTGCGCGAAACCGTCATATGCGGCCATAGCGCATAGGACTGAAACACAACGCCCACATTGCGTTCCTCCGGCGGCACGAAGAGGCCGGGCGCAACGACAGGAGTATTGTTCAGCTCGATACGTCCATGATCGGGTTCCTCAAGTCCCGCGATCAGACGCAATAAGGTGCTCTTGCCGCACCCGGATGCGCCGACAACGCAGAAAAACGCGTTGTCGTGAACGCTGAAAGAAACCGCATCCACCGCCGGATGTCCGTCGAATGTCTTTGTAAGGGCGTCAACAAATATGCTCATGACGTGCTACTTGGCGGAAGGTGTATGGGACGTAACTCACAGACCCGGTTTGTTCGGGGACGGACACGGACAATCTCTTGCTTCATGAGAAAGCCTTTCTTCCTGTCCAATGCAAGTCCAATCTGCCTGATCGCGATATTCCATGTCAGACATGTGCCTCCGGTTCCTTTGCGTTTGCTCCGGTTGTCGATGCAGAGCCGATACGCCGGAAGCACGCAGCGGCGTATCGGCTCGACCCGGAAGCGAGTCAGGGCTCAGACGAGGATTTTTTCGTGCGGGAAAGCGGAAATAAGGGCCGCGTTGTATGATGGCGGTTGGCGCCTGATAGGCAGCGTCATCCCGTTAACTTGCAGATTCTTTAGCAAAGCGCCTTTGCCGGACCCGTATGACGCTGATGTGCGAACACCGGCGTTTTGCATTTTCAGATCAATACAAAACGAGTGGATTCGCCCAGGTCCGATTGACAAAGTGGGTTCCCAAATCGGCTTGGCTGTGGTCCAAGACTGTTTTTTAGGGGCGGTCTTGGCCGTGCCGATTTGACAGACGCAGACCGGGAATTAATTGAAGCACTGCTTCATCCAGAGCGAGGTGGAAAGTCCCGCCCGGCTCAGGATAACCGTCGTTTTTTGAACGGCATGCTGCATGTCCTGCGCGTTGGCTGCACTTGGCGGGATCTGCATGAAGGCGATGGAAAATGGAACCCGGTCTATGCCCGGTTTCGCCTCATCGCGGACGTTCGGAGCGAAGGCAGCGAAAGACCATTTGAAGTCCTCATTTCCGTAATTCCGCACCGCAGCGAATGCGCCCTCTCGGAAACTCATTGATATTAGTCAAGATTCATATTAGTAAAAACTAATATGTTTAAGTCTGGTGAGGACAAGGAGATGGAATTTATCGAAGCTCTTGGAGCGTCCTTTCGGGAGGTTGTTAGCGGTGAACGCGAAGGAGTCCGAACCTACATCGTGCGTGCAAGTCGCTACTACCCTACGAGCCCAGAAGATTTGTGGAGTGCTTTGACGGACAAGGAGCGCGTACAGCGCTGGTTCGCGAAGGTTACTGGCGATTTCAAACAAAGCGGGCGCTTCTCAATAGAAGGTAATGCGGACGGTGATATTGTCGTCTGCGAACCACCCAGACAATTGGCTCTTACTTGGGAGTTCGGGGGAAATACCAGTTGGGTCAATATCACAATCCAACAATCAGACGAAGGCGCACTTTTGACGCTCGAACATGAGCATCCGACAGACCCAAAAAGCCAGGCACATTGGGATCAGTACGGCCCCGGCGCGACCGGTGTAGGGTGGGAGTTGGCTATGCTGGGGCTAGAAATGCACCTATCTGGCGAAGGGACATCAACCATCGAGGCCGGAGAAGCTTGGTCCGTGAGCGCGACAGGCAAGGCCACATTGCGTGGATGGGCCGAAGCATGGGGCAAGGCCCACGCCGAAACCGGAACAGACGCGCAGATCGCTAAAGAAACTGCAGAACGCACCGCTGCGTTCTACACTGGCGAGGAACAATGAACGCCTTTGATGTGCTGTCCGACCCCGTGCGCCGGAGAACCCTAGAGCTGATCTCACAGAAAGAACATGCGTCAGGGGAAATCGTTGAAATCGTTGAGACCGAGTTTGGCATTTCTCAATCTGCAGTCTCACAGTGTCCAGCCCCGATTTTATGTGCCATTCGCTTGTAGAGTTTCGGGTACTGGAGCTCGCATATTCAGGGCCTGATGTGGACGGATTTGATTGTACTGTCTGAGCCATTGATTGATGACC
>JAHQVI010000240.1 GCA_019634405.1 Hyphomicrobiales bacterium | reverse complement strand
TGCTCCAAATTACAAGATCCTGCTCGGGCATCGCAAAGCCGAGATCAAACCGGTCACGGAAGAGGGCGGTGTCGCAACGTTCGAGGTTACGGTCGTTGGCGCGGAAGGCGCGGTGGTGATTTATAGCTGGAGCCTGCAGAAAGTTGACGAAGGCGACCAGAAAGGCGCCTGGATGACGACGAGCGTCTCGCCGCCGGTCGGGATGGGGAACGAGATTTAGATTCAGCAAATATAAAATTAAATAAGTTGATATCTATGTGTGGTAATCGGGGGCTGCGGTGTATCAGAGGAATCGTTCCGCTATCACCCCCGGTGCAACCGGAATTACTCCTCGCCAATCTCAAGCTTCTTCCGCAAAATCTCGTTCACGGCCGCCGGGTTTGCCTTGCCGCCGGTTGACTTCATGACCTGACCTACGAACCAGCCGATTGTTTTCGGCTTGGTCTTCAGCTGCTCTACCTGTTTCGGATTGGCAGCGATGATCTCATCGACGACCGCCTCGATCGCGCCTGTGTCCGTGACCTGTTTGAGGCCGCGCTCCTCGACGATCTTCCCAGGTGCCTCGCCCGTCTCCAGCATGATCTCGAAGACGTCCTTGGCGATGCGGCCGGAGATGACGTCCTTCGAAATCAGGTCGATCAGCTCGCCGAGCGCGTCTGCCGAAACCGGGCTGTCCTCGATATCCTTGCCAAGACGGTTCAGCGCGCCGAAGAACTCGCCGGTTACCCAGTTGGCGGCCAGCTTGGCGTCGCGCCCCTTGGCAACTTTCTCGTAAAAGTCCGCCGATGCGCGGTCAGAAACCAGCACGCCCGCATCGTAAACGGACAGGCCGAACGCCTCGACAAAGCGGGTCTTTTTTACGTCCGGCAGCTCGGGTAGCGCCTTGGCCAGCGCGTCGACGTCCTTTTGCGCAAGCTCAAGGGGCAAAAGGTCCGGATCGGGGAAATAGCGGTAGTCATGCGCTTCTTCCTTGGAACGCATGGAGCGCGTCTGGCCGGATTTGGGATCGAACAGCCGGGTTTCCTGGTCGATTTTGCCGCCATCTTCCAGAATGCCGATCTGGCGGCGGGCTTCATAGTCGATCGCCTGGCCGATGAAGCGGATCGAATTGACGTTCTTGATTTCGCAGCGCGTGCCGAGCGGCGCGCCGGGCTTGCGGACGGAAACATTGACGTCGGCGCGCAGCGACCCCTGTTCCATATTGCCATCGCAGGTCCCGAGATACCGCAGTATCGTGCGCAGTTTGGTGACGTAAGCTTTTGCCTCTTCGGCCGAACGCATGTCAGGGCGCGAAACGATCTCCATCAGCGCGACGCCGGAGCGGTTGAGATCGACGAAGGAATAATCCGGATGCTGATCGTGGAGCGATTTGCCGGCATCCTGCTCCAGATGCAGGCGCTCAATGCCGACCTCGATGGAATAGCCTTCCTTCATCAGGTCGACGGTGACGACGCCTTCGCCGACGATGGGATATTTATATTGCGAGATCTGGTAGCCCTGCGGCAGGTCGGGGTAGAAATAGTTCTTCCGGTCGAACACGGAGTAGAGGTTGATCTCGGCGTTGAGGCCGAGCCCGGTGCGGACCGCTTGCGCCACGCATTCGGCGTTGATAACGGGCAACATGCCGGGCATGGCCGCATCGACGAGCGAAACATGGGCGTTCGGCTCACCGCCAAATTCGGTCGACGCGCCAGAGAACAGCTTTGACTGCGAGGTGACCTGCGCATGGACTTCAAGGCCAAGGATGATTTCCCAGGGACCAGTTGCGCCATCTACGAGATTTTCCTGACGGGGTTCGATCATCATCGCTGAGCCTTGTTAATTTGCTTTACGTTCGAGATTAAATTCAAGCCGCGTGCGATCTGCGAAGCCTTGGCAGCTTTCTGTGACGCGCGTCGCAATATAAGGGCTACGAAAGGCGGTATCCATAAGATCCTGCCCGGTCATTCTCAGTTTTGCCGCCAGATGCAGGAGCGATCGTTGGCCTTTGTCTTTCCCGCTCACCTTTTGCGCTCTTGGATTGTCTTCGACACGTTGCCTTTTCACGCGGCGTTCGAGCAGATATTTTCCGTAGGCAAATACCGCAAGGAATGCGGTGAGTATCGTTGCCAATTGCGCGATGAACTCCAGCCACGCCGTGAAACTCGCTGCCATCGTCCTATTCGCTTTTCGGTTGGCCGTTATCGCCATTCGGCAGTTTTTCTTCTTCATACTGGATGAACCAGCCGATCATCTGCCGCCACAGCGACTCCGCCAGTTCGGGCGGCACGCCTTTGGTCTTGGCGCGCGCCTTGACCTTGTCGATGACCTGCTGGATCCGCCAGGGCACGACGGCTTCGGCCTTATGCGTCTTGAGCTGCCAGGCGCGGTCGACATAGCCGAACCGCTCCGCAACCAGATCGAGTATCGCCGCATCAAGCCGGTCGATTTCGGCGCGGACATGTTCCATGTTTTGGCAATCCTGCGGAGCGCGTGCAGACATTCAGAACTCGCTTTTCTAACTGGGCGATCGAAATGCAGACGGTGTAACCCCTGTCTTTGCGGGCATCGCGATCAAGGATGTTGCAAGCTGGCTAATTCACCTCAATCCGTTCCGGCCAGTCACGACGTTTTTGCCTTGGTTTTCGATGTAACCTTCGCCTTCTTGGCCGGCGCGGTCTCGCTTAGCCACCATGCTTCGGGTGCTTCGTAGCGGCCTGCGGCATCCTCGATCACCTGACCGGCTTTCAGCACCGTCTCTTCATCGAAAGCCTTGCCGATGATCTGGAGACCGAGCGGCAAGCCATCCCCGGAGCGTCCGGCGGGAACCGAAATTCCTGGAAGCCCGGCCATGTTGACGGTTACGGTAAAGATGTCGTTGAGATACATTTCGATCGGATCGCCGCCCTTCTCGCCGACGCCGAAAGCCGCTGACGGCGTAGCAGGTGTCAGGATCGCATCGACCTTCCCGAAAGCTTCGTTGAAATCGCGCTGGATCAATGTTCGTACTTTCTGCGCCTTGATGTAATAGGCGTCATAATAGCCGGCGGAGAGCACATAGGTACCGATCAGGAGGCGGCGTTTGACCTCCGCGCCAAAGCCATGCGACCGCGTTTCCTCATACATGTCGATGATATCCTTGCCATTGACGCGTGCGCCATAGCGGACGCCATCATAGCGTGCAAGGTTGGAGGATGCCTCGGCGGGCGCGACAATGTAATAGGCTGGCAGCGCGTATTTGGTGTGCGGCAATGAGATTTCGATTATTTCTGCGCCCGCATCCTTATACCACCCGATGCCACGCTCCCAAAGTTCGTCAATTTCGGCTGACATGCCGTCGATCCGGTACTCCTTGGGAACGCCAATCTTCAGACCCTTGACCTTTTCGGACAGCGCTTTTTCATAGTCCGGCACTTTCCGGTTGGCGCTGGTGGAATCCTTTGGATCGTAGCTCGCCATGTGCCGCAGCATGATCGCGGCGTCCTGGACGGTCCGTGTTATGGGGCCGGCCTGATCGAGCGAGGAAGCGAAAGCGATCATGCCCCGCCGTGAGCAGCGTCCATAGGTTGGTTTGAGGCCGACAGTGCCGGTAAAGGCGGCGGGCTGGCGGATCGAGCCGCCCGTGTCGGACGCCGTTGCCGCCAGCGCGATCCGCGCCGCAACGGCCGAAGCGGAGCCGCCGGACGAGCCGCCCGGCACAAGCGGCTTGTCGCTGCCCGCCGCACGCCATGGGTTCACGCAAGATCCGTAAGCGCTCGTCTCGTTGGACGAGCCCATTGCGAATTCGTCCATATTGGTTTTGCCGAGCATAACCGCGCCCGCAGCCCACAAATTCTGCGTAACAGTAGATTCGTATACGGGTTGGAAATCGCCAAGAATTCCTGAACATGCTGTCGAGCGCACGCCCTCGGTGCAGTAGAGATCCTTGATGCCGAGGGGCAGCCCGTCCAGCGGCAGCCCCTTACCCTTGCCAAGGCGCTCATCCGACGCCTTGGCCATATCCAGCGCCTTGTCCGGCGTTGGCACGATATAGGCGTTCAAAGCGGTATTGGCCGCTTCCAGAGCGGTGATATGCGCCTCGGTTAATTCATGCGCTGTGATCTCCTTTTTCTTCAGGCGATCACGGGCTTCGGCCAAAGTCAGTCCGGTCAGTTCGCTCATGGCCTACTCCACAACTTTCGGTACGAGGAAGAAATTGTCCTCTGTGAGCGGCGCGTTCTTCACGATTTGCCCTGCAATGCTGCCCTCCGTCACCTTGTCCTCGCGTTTCGGCAGCGCCATTTCCTCGACCCGCGTCATCGGCTCGACATTTGCTGTGTCCACTTCGCCCAGTTGCTCGACCCAATCAAGGATCGCGGAAAGTTCTCCTTCAAGCGCCTTGGCCTGCTCGGGCGTGACCTTGATACGGGCAAGCCGCGCGACGTGCCGGACGGTGGCCTCATCGACTTTCATGGACTGTCCTTCGTGGGTAGATGCTTCATCAAGACGGCTACGCTTGCCGCGAAGCCAATTTGACAGATTGATAACGCCGCTTGGCGGTGCGTGCAACCGCTGCAATGCGAAGAGCGCGTCAGTTTTAACGCAAAAAAGGATGTCGCAAGAGCATCCCGGTATGATTTGCGAAAGAATGCGTCAGTTCAGAGGAATGTTGAACAAAATCTTGCCACTCCAGGCTTCAAGATCATCCTCGCCTATACCGTAATATGAACCACCTGCGCTCATAGCATATCCATCCGGTGATCTAATGGTTATCCCGCCTTCAACCGATGCCTGTAGGTCGTTGAAACTCACGCTGCCCGTGCTCAACTCCAGCTCGTTGCCTATGAAGGTCCATATGCCCTTGACCGACATATGCGGTTCTACCGAGATCCCGTCTTCATAGTCATAGACATACCCAAACTCGGGACCGAAGGCGAGACGGCCAAGGGTCACGTCGACGCTGTTGACCTTCTGCAATTCATTTGTGAAGTAGCTCTGGGAAATCTCATTGCCATATTCCACGGAGATTTGCGGTGATATCCGGAAATTGCCATAAAGGCGGCTGCCTGTCAGCGAAGCCGTCGCAATCCAGCGGGTCGTATCGAATTTGCCCGTGCGGAGTCCCTTGGCGTCGATGAGACTGATCTCATTATAGGATTGTCCCCACGCGGCGCGCGCATCGAACAACAGGTCATTTCTCAGCTTGACGCCGATATAGGGGCCAGCCATCCAGCCCGAACCCTCGACCGAGCCGGTAATGTCCGGATCGAGCACGTCTTCCCCTGTGTGATCGTACTGGACAAGACCGCCAAAGACGACACCGGGCGCTATGGCGTAATCCATACCGAAGTAAAGTACGTTGAAATTGCCTTCTCGGGAAATGCCGCCGGTTGTGTCGTCATAGCTGGCGATTTGGCCTTCGACCCAGAGATCGAAACGGTGCGCCAGTGCGTGGGGCGTATAATCTGAGCCCGCGTCATCGAAGGACAGTCCGGCATTTGCGATCTTCTTGCTCGCGGCGGAGGCTGCTGCGGCCCGGATCTGGCTTAGGCTGGTTGAGAGTGCGACATCAGTGCTGCCGCCCTTGACCGTGCCTGTCAGATTGAGCGGACGTGAGCCACCGCTTTCCTCCAGGCGCCCGGATGAGACCTCGTCAAGGCGACGCACGATACGGGATCGGTCAGGACCGAGCGATAGAATATTTTCCAGGCGGCGATTGATATACAGCTTTGTAATATCTTCGGCTTGGCTGTCGGTTTTCTTGAAATTCAGGAAAACACAGTCAATTTTTTCGCCGCGCTCCGGCGTGAAGCTTATTGATGTTCCTTCATCGACTCTACGACCATTTCTGCAATCGATTTTTGTCCTGTAGCCGGATGATTCAACCTGGCGTATCGTTGTTATCTGGTCAGGCTCCAAATCAATCCTGTTGGACGTTTCGTCGTGTTTAAGCGTTGCCGAAATCAGGTTGTTTACTTCATATGAAAAAAAATCACCGGTATCTCTGGGAAGAGTAACATTGCGAATCGTCAATTTTGTATTATTGATGGTTTTGCTCGTTGAGGTGCAGATTATTTCTTCATTTCCTCTAATTAAGCTTGCATCTTTTGCTTTGAAGTCAAATGTTCCATTTGCGATGTCGCTATTTTGAATTGCAAGCGCATGTGTGTCCCCGCTACATGAAAGTGAGTCCAGCTCAAAGCCTTCATTGCGAACTTCAGAAATCGATATGCTGGCGCCCGCAGCAACTTCTATAAATTCAGATTCCGGGTTCCTTTTATTGAGGGTAAAATTTTTTATTTCCGGGCTTCTGAATGTAAAAGACCATTTGTCTCTTATTCCAACAACTTTTTTCTTGAATTTTATTTTTACGAATTTCGTGAGCTCATAGCATGAGAGAGTGCCTAATCGTGGTTGATCTAGGTCACTGTTTTTAATGCATTCGGTAGACCATCTTCCGCTGGTTCCAGAATCGACGCTAACTAATTGTTGTATATCCGCCGCGGTAATTATGATGTGCGTGACTTCAGAAGACGATGTCCAAATCCCTTGCTGACGCCCGCTAAACGAGCAAATTTGCTCTACAATATTTGGTGCGCCCAGCGTGTCCTGGACAAAAGCCAGTTTATTGGCTGACCCATTATTACCTTCTCTCGGCCGACTGGCGATAAGAGTGCCGACTTTTTCGATTTCGGAACCAATGGGGCAAGTCCGGTCAATGATATCAGCATCTTGCGCGGACCCGGTTTGGGCTTTTACAGTATTTGTGACACCAATAAAACTTAGAGTAATCAAAAAATAACATGCCGGACGCATGAAGCGCCGGAAAATCGATTGATACATAGCGGGTCCCCACCCTTACTCAAATGCCCATGAACTGCGTATGCACGCCGCCCCCAACCACTTCGGCGAACAGTTCAAATTCAATGCAACATATCTCAATCAGTAGCCCGAGCGATAGTTCGTGTATACTACTACTTGCGAAATGTGCTGAGTTGTGATCATGGAAGGAAGAGAATCGTATAAATATTTACAAATTATACTTTTATATTCGATTTTTTGAATATTGATAAATGTAGCGATCAATGCAAATTAAGTTGTTTCTTTGCAGATTTTCAACTAAAAGTTGTATTGTGTCGATTTGCATAATACTCAGATTAGCGCCCTGATTAATGCAATAGTTGCAACGCCTGTAATAATCGTGACCAGAAGCGGAAGGCGAAACGCCACGATCAGGGTGACCGCGCCAGCAATGGCTTCGGCCAAACCGGCGGATAGGACGGATGGAGCAATGACAGCAGTCAGAACCGCCGGCGGGACGGCGTTCAGTGCCGCAGTCATACGCGGGCCAAGCGTTCGGTTGCGCATGAGGAGATCGCCGCCGATCCGTGTGATATAGGTGACGACGCCCATTCCAAGGATTGTGAGAAGGGGCAGAAGTTCCATACTACGCCTCCGCAGTCGACGTCTTGGCGTGAGGCGAGATGAGCGCCGCGACACAGACGCCGGCCAGCCCTCCGGCGATTACGAACCATGGGGCTGGCAGGAGTTGATAGCCAAGCGTTGAAACCGCAGCGCTCGTAACAATCACAGGGAGCCATGCCGGCGCGTTACGAAATCCGACGATCAGACCGATAAACATGGCGGAGAAAACAAAGTCCAGCCCATAGGCTTCCGGCCGCCCGAGCAGGCTACCGAACACGCCTCCCGCCATCGTACTGGAAAACCAGCAGAGAAATAGCGGTATCGCCATGCCTGCATAATAGGCGGGTGTGAGCGGGGCCTTGAGGGCGCGCGCTTCGGAAAGCGCCCAGACTTCATCGGTCAGGCAGTAAAACGCAAGCAGACGTTGCGCAGGCGTGAAAGTTTGCATGCTGCGGCCCAGAGAGACGCTCATCATGACATGACGAAGATTGATCATGAACGTCGCAAAGATGATTGCGATCACAGGCAGCGGGCTGGCCCAAAGGCCGATGGCGACGAATTGCGAGGCTCCGGCAAAAACGGTTGCGCTCATCAATCCGATTTCGACATTTGACAGGCCCCGCTCGGCAGCCAGTGCACCCCAGACCAGGCCAATCGGCAGCGCAGCAACGCAGATTGGAAAAATCGCCAGCATACCAAAGCGCATTTCGCGCCAGAACCCCGCTTCCTCGCGCATTTTCTCACACTGAATTTGGGACGCGCTTATGCGTCGCTGTTTACGTCGAGGAGATTTATGTGGCGTTTACTCAGGGAGACAGAAATAGCAGAAAAGCAACTATGCCGTATAAAGCAATGCGTAGATTTTTGCAGCTTCTGCGCTCGGCGGGCGCGACTGCCATCCGGGCCGGTCTATCCGGCAGGTGGTAGAGGATTGTGAATTCAGTCCCCTACCATACAACCCGGTGACTAGAGCGTTTTGACGTCATACCGGGTCATATCCGGCGGCATTAAAGTAGTTCTGGCATTCGGTTGGTTTGATCTGGTCAATCGCGTTTCCGATTGTTTGCGATAGGCCTTCAATTGTTCGACATGCGGCCGCCTTCAG
>JAHQVI010000239.1 GCA_019634405.1 Hyphomicrobiales bacterium | reverse complement strand
TGGTGCGATGGGAATCGTGATCAACCATGCCGCACCGAGCATTACCTTCACCAATCTGCTTGAGCAGCTCGATATTATCAATGACCATGATGTCAAAGACGTTTCGACCGGATTCCCCGTGAACGACATGATCATCAATACGGGCGGGCCTGTTGAGACGGGGCGCGGCTTCGTTCTGCATACGACCGACTATTTCTCCGCGGACAGCACCCTCACGATTGACGACATGGTGTCTCTGACGGCAACGGTCGATATTCTGCGCGCTATCGCGACGGGGAAAGGTCCGATGCGGTCTCTGCTTGCGCTTGGTTACGCCGGATGGGCCTCGGGCCAGCTTGAACATGAGATCCAAACCAATGGCTGGCTGGTATGCCCGGCGGATAACGATCTCATTTTCAATACAGATCTCGACAAACGCTACGATCTGGCCATGGCCAAGCTCGGCATCCACCCCTCGTTCCTCGTCTCCGACACCGGCAACGCCTGACAGGCGCTGACGCAAAGCCAGGGTCAGGATCGGCTCGTTCGAAATTGGCCGTTTTGCATTCCCTGCAAGAGAACGGGATTCACTTGTTCGTCGACAAACAGGTTATTTACGCTCACTGAAGTTAAGCGAAAGTCTTCCGGGGCGTTTCCTGGGCGACGGCATCGGACCGAGAAGTGGATACGACTCAGTCCGAGGCCTGGACAAAGAGATCGAGCGCCGCCGCTGTGTCCGGTGAACAGCCGGACGGGCGGGCTAGATCCTGCTGCGCTGTCCCGGCGTCTCTTCTTCTTGAAAAAGATCTGTTGCCGGATTATCCGTGACTTCCGCCATATGCTGGGGTGAGCCGGAGCTTCCTCTCTGCGGATAATGCGACGGATCATCTTCCGGCGGCGCTGACCTTGAATGCGAACTGCTGTGATGCCCCGTCGCCGCCGGCGACGCATAGGGATCAGCCGAAGCTGCGCTGCGGCCACGCGCCCGAGGCGGCAGGTCCGGCAGATCGGCTGTCATTCTCGGAGACGGCGGCGCCTTTCGCCGCCGAACCCGGGATTTGGACGCCGATTTCTTACGAGTTGCGAACATTCCAAGCAAACGGCCGCCGAGAGATGGCCGGCTGGGAGTGGCAGCGAATGGACGCATCAGGGCGGAGAACAGACCGGCCCCGAGACCGCGGCGCTTGGTCTTGGCTCCAACATTTTGAGGTACCGGCAAACCATAAGCTGGCGAATCATCATGATGGTCGTCCTCGTGATGAAGGGACATGTCGGGCGATGGCGGTATGCCAGCCCCCATATCTTCGTCGTCAAGCGCGTCCATCGGGTCAGCAACGAGACCTTCCTCGGCTTCCTTGCGCTTACGCGCCCGTTTATCGTCCCGCTTGGAGGTCTTGGAGAGCGCATTGAGCACGCTCATGACCTCCCGCTCGGTCATCGCCTCGCCAAAATACAGCCCCTGAGCATAGTCGCAGCCAAGCGCCCTGACATAGGCCACATCTTCCTCGCGCTCCATGCCGACCGCAATGACATCCTTGCCCAGCTCACGCGCCATGGCCATTGCCGCACGCAGAACGACCGCGCCAGACTTGTTATCGCTGCCATGGCTGATCAGCGAGCGGTCGATCTTGATGGCATCGACCGCAAGACGGTGAAGATAGGCCAGTGAAGAATAACCGGCGCCGAACTCGTTGAGCGATATGCCCGATCCAAGCCCCTTGAGCCAATCGAGAATCTCGATCGCCTGTTCCGGATTCTCCATAATCAGGGATTCAGGAATTTCCAGACGCAGACAGCCCTTGGGCACGCTCTCGCGACCGATGACAAGCTTGATGTCCTGAACGAGTTCCTGCTTGAACAGGCTCCTGCTCGAAACATTGACCGTCACGAAAAGCGGGTTTTCGTGACGCGGCAAGGTCCGGTGCCAGCGCGCGACCTGCCGGACAGCGCGTTCAAGGCAATATGTGCTGATATCGGAGATAAGGCCGGCGTCTTCCGCAATCGGCAGGAATTCGGCTGCATTGAGCGTGCCCAGCTTGGGATTCTGCCAGCGCACCTGCGCGGCAAAACCGGCAAGCTGCTCATCGCCCAACCGCATGATCGGCTGATACAGAACGCGGATTTGACGCTTTTCGATCGCGTGTTTCAGATCGTTCTCGATAATTTCGCGTTCGCTGCGTTCGCCGCGCATCTCCGGCTTGTACAGTTCTATACGGTCCGCGCCGGAACGCTTGGCGCGATACATGGCCGTTTCAGCTTCGCGCAGCAAATCGGTCGGCTGCGCCTGAACGCCGTCATAGACAGCAATACCGATACTCCCCGTCAGCACCACATCGCGGCGGGCGATTTTCATCGGCGCGCGCAAGGACCGGCGTACGCGCTCGGCAAGGATTGCGATCTGCCGCGGCTCGGTCCCCGAGGCAAGCAGGATGGCGAATTGCTCCGATCCAATCCGGGCCAGCGTATCCTGCGGGCCGAGATGGCGTGTGAGACGGCGCGAAATGGTCAGCAGCATGCTGTCGCTGACGGAGAAATCAACATTGCGGCTCATCGACTGCATGATGTCGATGTCGATATAGATAACGGTCGGGCGCGAGGAATCTTCATGCGCGCGGGCGATGGCGCAGTGAATGCGATCAAGGAAGAGTTCGCGATTCGGCAACCCGGTCAGGCTGTCGTGAATCGCATTGTGCATCAGCCGCTCTTGCGCCCGCTTTTGTGCGCTTACATCGCGGAGCAGGCCAACGCAGCGCAATATGCGCGCGGGCCGGGTTGTCACGGTCTGACCGCGCAATTCGTAGAACAGGTAAGTGCCGTCGGACCGGCGGAGGCGAAATTCCGTCGAGATTTCGCCATCCTGGGACTCACGGATGCCGGCCAGAATCAACCGCAATCTTTCGCGGTCCGATGTATGCAGATGCTTCAGCCATTCTTCAATATTGCCGCTCAACGTTCCCGCCGGATGGCCAAGCGCGGCGTCGATTTCGGGACCGACAAATATCTCCCCGCGCCGCAGATTCCAGTCCCACACCGATGCGCCGGACGCCTCCAGGGCCAGCGATCCCATATGCATTTCGCCGCTGTCGCCGCCATAGGCATGGTCACCGCTCTGAAACGCATATTGCGTAACCGTGAAACTTACGAGCGCGACAATCAGAACCAGACCGGCATTGAGCGCGGGAACGATCACGTCCCCGGAAAGTTGCCCCAGGATCGTGACCGAAACCCCGAAAAGCCAGACGAGGAACAGCATCCAGCTCGGCAAAAGCGAGAGGGCGCGTTCCTGAGCCCGCAGGGCAAGCACGACAATGAGCAGAGATCCGATCGCAGCAATCGGCAAATAGGACAGGCGTGCGAGACCGGAGGCAAGCCTGGTGTCAATCAGCGAGAAGCCAACCAATCCGATCTGCGCGAGTATCCAGACGCCAAAAATAACCGTAAGCGAGGCGTGCCATCGCTTCAATTGCAGGAAAATATATAGGAAAATCAGAACGCTGGCGGCCAGGGCGGCCTCCATCGCCGCCCTGTAGATCGCATTGTCCGCAGCGCTGAGCTGGAACAGCTTATGCCAGAATCCAAAATCCACGCAAAGATAGCCGACCGTCGCCCATGCAACAAGCGCCGCCGCCGGAAATATCGAATTATGATTGGCGCCGAAAATCGCGGTGAGATAAATCGCGAGAACGCCGGTAATGCCAAGAAGAATACCGTTGAAAAGCGTCAGATTGGCGTTCTTTTTGCCAACAGACGTCGCATTTGCAAGGTAAAGTCGAGGGAATCCAGTACCTGCAAGCTCAACGATATAAGTAATGGTTGAGCCCGGCTCCAACACCAGACGGTAGATGTCAGAATGGTTGTCCTCGACACGATCAGGTTTGAAACCGAGGGAAACCGTAACGTTCTCTATGCGCGGCGAATCGAGATCGGGCCAGATGAGCTGGGAGCCAACCATGTCGTAGCGCTGCGCCATAAGCCAGAGTGTTACGGTCTGATCAGTCGGATTGTTCAGCGCGAAAACAGCCCAGTTGGGATCCGTCCCCGGCGTTTTCGCAAGAACCGACATACGGCCAGACACATCGTTAAGCCCGGCGGCCGTCTCAACGCTCAGGCGATCGCCCCGACCTTCGTAAAGTTCGCCAAGCAGCGTAATATCGATACGGTCCTGATCCTGGCCGATGACAATCGCTTCGAGCGCACGCAAAGGCGCGGCGAAAAACGCCAGCATAAAAAGCGTTGCCATCACATAACGGATAGAGCCGTTCAGGTAGCGCCCTATCTCGCCTGTTGTCGAACAACCTGCGTCAACCTGCGCAGTGAAAGACATTGATCCCCTCGCTTGGATCTGTTCCTTTTCGTTTCCGCCGCCTGTATTCGTCCCAGGGCAGATACTTTTAATCTACGCTTATTCAGGAACGCAAACTGTCGTCAATTGCCGAAAAGAGCAAATGATCTTGCCATAATCCGTTAATTTTAAGATATTTTCTAGCAAAACCTTCATGGTCAAATCCGCTCTTCATTAGCAGTTTCCTTGAAGGCAAATTACTTGGCAGACAGGCCGCTTCGAGACGATGGAAACCAAGTTGCCGAAACACGAAGGGCATCAGCATTTCAAGTGCGGATGTCATATATCCCTGTCTGCTATATGTAGCTCCAATCCAGTATCCGATCGAAATAGACTGGCTCACGCCCCGTCGGGCATTTGTCAAAGTTATGCCGCCGATCAGCGTACTATCATCGCTTTTCAACAAAAAGAAGGCGTAACCAGTACCTTCCCTTATATCACGATGATAATAGCGCAGACGGCGGCGAAATGCGGAACGGCTCAATTCATCTGCCGCCCATTCCGGCTCCCATGGACGCAGAAAGGCTTCGCTGGCTTCGCGTAAATTCGCCCATTCGGTGTAGTCGTGCGCTTGTGGAACGCGCAATGTCAAGCGATCGCCGCGGAGAAGCGGCCCAGAATCACTGAGTGGGACGGAGCGCAGAAATGCCATTTAACCAGCCTCTCCTTATTCCTCTCTGTCTCACAAGGAGACTGCGACGTAACGGATGGGGTATCGCCATTATGCCCCGATCTTTTTATAGCGTTTGTAAATATTAGTGAATTGTCTGGCGCGCATGACGTTCTTCGAATACAGCCTCGCGAAACCTTTCAGACACGCCGTCCGGACCAACACTGGCCGTAACCGGTTCTTTTGCAAGCGCAAAACCGGCAGCGAGCGTACCAACATCAGTGGCGGTGACACTGTCTATCCGCTCGATCAGTTCCTCAGGGCTGAGCTGCCGGCCAAAAATCAGCGTGTCGCGGGAAATCTGCGCCGCCCGGGCTTCGGAACTTTCGAGGCTCATCAATAGCGAGGCCTTGAGTTGAGCTTTGGCGCGGTCAAGCTCAGCCGGCGCTGGCCCTTCCAGAGCCACGGCGCGCATCTGCGTCATGATCACCTCAACAAGCTCTTCCAGCTGCGAATCTCCGCTGGCGGCATGAACCCCGAAAAATCCGACATCGGAGAAGCCCCAGCCAAACGCATTGATGTCGTAACATAAGCCTCGCCTCTCGCGCGCTTCCTGGAACAGCCGCGAAGACATGCCGCCGCCCAGCATCACGGAATAAATCAGCGAGGTGAAATAGGCATCGTCACGGAAAGACGGCGCTTCGAAGCCAAGAACGATATGCGATTGCTCTATCGGCCGGATAATACCGCGATGGCCTCCGGAAAACCGTGCGTTCTCCTGCGGGCGGCCCTCATCAGATTTGAACTCGGAAAAACTCTGCTCGGTCATCCGGACGATTTCGTCATGATTGACTGCCCCTGCCGCGCCGATCACCATGCGGGGAGTCGTGTAAGCTGTATCGCGGTAATGCGCCAGATGCTCCCGGGTCAAACCGCGCACGCTTTCCGGCGTGCCGAGAATGGACCGGCCAAGCGGCTGATCGGGAAAGGCGGCCTGCTGTATGGCTTCGAAGACCAGATCATCCGGCGAATCCTGCAGCGAAGCGATCTCCTGCAGGATGACGTCCTTCTCGCGTTCCATGTCATCAGGCGAGAAAACCGGATTCTGCAAAATATCTGCAAGAATTTCGAGCGCCAGAGGAACATGCTCCTTGAGAACGCGGGCAAAATAATCCGTCGTCTCAAAGCTCGTCATCGCATTCAGAGCGCCGCCGACGGCCTCAATCTGCTCGGCAATCTCCAGCGCACTTCGCGTCCGGGTGCCCTTGAACGCCATATGCTCAAGAAAATGCGCCAGACCGTGTTCCTGTGGCGCTTCGGAGCGCGCGCCGCTATTGATCCAGACCCCAAGCGAAGCGGTCTCAAGATGAGGCATGTGACATGTTACTACGCGCAGGCCATTGGCCAGCGTCGTCATTTCGATTGTCATACTTGAACCTTACTGCCGGAAAAGCGACCGCGCTCGTCTATGAGAGCCCGTATCGCGCTGACATCCGCCTCTGCGGTTACGTGATTTTCATTGCCCGCAAGGATCGCCTTGAGGCGCTTTGGAACATCCGCTGTTCGCCCGGCCGCATCCTGGACCGCGCCGGGAAACTTGGCCGGATGCGCCGTCGCCAGCACGACCATTGGCGCATTCGTCTTCCCGATTTCGCGCTCGGCCGCAGCAATGCCGACAGCCGTATGCGGATCAGCCAGATAACCTGTACGGCTGTAAACCCGCCGCATCGTCTCATTCACCTCGTCCTCGCAGGCACGGTGAGCGGAAAACGCAGCCCTGATGGCCGACAGCTCGCCGTCGCTCAATGCAAAAGCCCCGTTCTCGCTGAACTCTCCCATGAGACTTTGCACACGATCCGCACTGCGCCCGCTCGCCTCGAAGATCAACCGCTCAAAATTGCTGGATACCTGAATGTCCATACTCGGACTTGTCGTGGGAACCACGGAACGGGGCTCATAGCGTCCCGTCTCAAGCGTCCGCGCTAGGATATCGTTTGTGTTGGTCGCAATAACAAGACGTTCCACCGGAAGGCCCATCTGCATGGCAGCGTAACCGGCAAAAATATCGCCGAAATTACCGGTCGGCACGCTGAAGCTAACGGCGCGGTCCGGACCGCCAAGAGAGGCGGCAGCCGTAAAATAGTAAACCGTTTGCGCCATGATGCGCGCCCAATTGACCGAATTCACGGCGGATAGCCCGATCCTGTCGCGAAACTCAAGATCGGCAAAAAGAGTTTTCATGATCGACTGGCAATCGTCGAACGTTCCTTGCACGGAGACCGCATGCACATTGCCGGCGCTTGACGTCGTCATCTGGCGGCGCTGGATTTCGCTGATCCGGCCTTCAGGAAACAGGACGAAAAGGTCGATAGCTTCGCGATTTTTGAAAGCTTCCACAGCCGCTGCACCGGTGTCGCCGGATGTAGCGGCAAGGATTGTTGCACGCGCTCCCGAAGCCTGTAGGGCGCGGTCCATCATCAGGCCGAGAAGCTGCATCGCCAGATCCTTGAAGGCGAGCGTCGGGCCATGAAAGAGTTCGAGCAGCCACAGATTGCTGTCAAGCTGCAGGAGCGGGACAACCGCCTGATGCGAAAAGCCGGAATAGGCTTCCGAAACCATGTCGGACAGTTTTCCACCCGCGACCCCATCGCCTGCCAGCGGCGTCATGATTCGGCTCGCCGCATCGACATAGCTCTGCCCGGCCAGCGCACGGATCGTTTCAGCCTCGATCTGTGGCCAGAATTCCGGAACATATAGACCGCCGTCCCGGGCGAGCCCCGCCATCAGGACGGACTCGAAATCCAGACGAGCCGCGCGGCCGCGCGTACTGATATAATGCAAGGAACTGTCCTCAAGACGTCAATTTTCGGCGCAGCCTATACGCTGCTGCCGTGATCCGCAATCTTTGCTTCGACGTCGTGGCCGGGCCCGCCGCGAAGCTGTCTGAGCGCATAGGCCGCAAAGACCGCAGCAAGCGAGGCAGCCAGACCGAACCAAGTCACCGCATATTCAAGATGACGATTTGGCAATTTCAGGCGCGTAACGCCTGCCCGGGGCCAACCGCCCGGCGCGTCCATCGGTTCGGCCTCGGCCATGAAAAGCGTAGCGCGCCTGGCAAGATCGCCCGGCAGCGAACCATTCAGCGCTTCAACGTCGCGCAGGAACCAGCGATTAGCAGCAGGCTGATTGTCCGGAGTGAACAGGGTGCCGCCCTCCGATGCGCGGGCAAGAGCGGTAAGCGCAACCTCGCCATCGATCTGTCCGTCAGCGCGTGTGGCGGGATCGCGATATGGCTCCGGGACGAAGCCACGATCGACAAAGATGACATCACCGCTCCGAATTTGCAGCGGCGTCAAGATGCGCCATCCGGCCTGACCGTCAATGAGCCCGTAGAGATGGCGCTCATGCTCATGGAGAAAACGCCCGGCCAGTGCAAGGCGGTAATATTCGACATCGCCCGTCTCCGCCCATTGCGCTCCGGCTTCGTCGAGTGAAATCGGCTCCCCGGTCGAACGAGCCGTGATCCGTTCAATAAGACCGAGCTTCCATTCGCGCCGCTCCAACTGCCAGACACCGAGGCTGGTCAGCACGGCAAGACCGGCCAACGTCAGCAGGAACGGAACCAGCAATGTGCGACAGCGCTTCAAAATACAGCCTCTTTATGGCTTCACCCAATCATTTGCGTTCACGTTCGGACAGATTGCGCTCGTCATCCGAATGTGTATGCCGCGCTTCTTCGGCTTTGTAACGATATTGCAGCGCGAGCAATGTTGCCTTGAACGGACGTAGCAACAGCAAGGGCAGCCCGATACCGAGCGGTAACCACAATGCCGCATGAAGCCAGAGCGCCGGTTGATAGGAAACCTCGACAAACAGCGCCAGCCCCGTGACGACGAAGCCAGCTATCAAGACAATAAAGACCGCGGGCCCGTCTCCGGAATCGATGAAGCCGTAATCGAGCCCGCAATGGTCACAGCGCTCCGCGACCGACAGGTAACCTTTGAACAGACGCCCTGTTCCGCAACGCGGGCACCGCCCGAGCAATCCAATGACGAATGGCGATGGCAACTTGTCCGAGTCGCCGTCATTCATAAATCGGCTCCCTCAAATCCCGGAAGCGCCCCAGATAACGGGACGCCCCGGTCAGACGATGTTGAACTGGAGCCGCTAATGCGCACCCGGTGTACCGGCGCCCCAGATATAGATGCTGACGAAGAGGATTAGCCAGACAACATCAACAAAATGCCAATACCAGGCCGCAGCTTCAAAACCGAAATGATGCTTGTCAGTAAAGTGACCCATCAGCACGCGCCACAGCGTGACGGCGAGGAAAATCGTACCGACCAGCACGTGGAAACCATGGAAACCGGTCGCCAGGAAGAAGGTCGAGCCGTAAATGTGATCAGAGAAGGTAAACGCCGCGTGGCCATATTCGTAAACCTGGAGCACGGTGAAGAAAGCACCGAGCAGGATCGTCAACGTCAGGCCCCATGTCAGTCCCTTGCGGTCGCCTTCCTGCAGCGCATAATGCGCCCAGGTGACCGTCGTACCCGATGTCAGCAGGATCAGCGTGTTGACGAGCGGAAGTGTCCACGGGTCGAAGGTGGAACGGAAACTGCCATCTGCGGTCGGTGCTGGCGGCCAATGTCCGCCGGTAACGGCTTCGCGCTCGACCATACCCAGCTTCACACCTTCTGACAGCGTGGTGACATCGCCGGGAAACAGTGCCACATCGAAATACGCCCAGAACCACGCCACAAAGAACATCACCTCGGAGGCGATGAACAG
>JAHQVI010000238.1 GCA_019634405.1 Hyphomicrobiales bacterium | reverse complement strand
TCGTGGCGCGGGCCGAGCCGTCCGAGCGCATTTTCCGCAAGCTTGCGGCGAACAGCAAGATTGGCTTGCTGCAATCCTGGCCGGAATTCTGCGAAGAAGCGACCTGCAACGCGATGCGGGACGGACGCGCGCTCTATTTCGACAATAATCACGTCACCAACCAGACCGCGCTCAGCATACGGCACATTTTCGAACCACTTGTGACCGGCATCGGTCGCCCGGTCATGAAAAGCGAGGCGGCGCGATGAACGCGGATCTCATCAGCAAATACTGGGACGTGATCGTAATCGGTGCCGGTTTAGGCGGCGGCACGATCGGCAGACGCCTTGCCGAACGCGGATTGTCGGTTCTGTTCGTCGAAAACGGCCCGTTTGGTCCCCGCGCGGAACAACACACCCTGCGCTATGACGTCTTCGATCCTGCGGCGAGACGGGTTCGCGGCTATGAACCGCGGCAGATGCATGTGACCATTGACGGGGAAAGCTCAAGCTATTTCGCTCCGATCGGCTCAGGGGTTGGAGGCTCCTCGGCATTTTACGCCGGTACGCTGGAGCGCCCCGAACGTCACGACCTTGACGACAGCGCCGCACGCCCGCACCCGACAGGCGGATGGCCGGTAGGCTATGATGCGTTTCTTCCCTATTTTCAGGAGGCTGAATACCGTTTCCATGTGTGCGGCGAGAACGACCCGCTTTCGCGTGAACCCGCCGCGGATCTGCTCCCGCCTCCGCCGATGGGCGAAGGCGACCGGGCGATGACAAACAAATTTCGCCGCCTCGGACTTCATCCATATCATGTCCATCTCGGCGTTCGCTTTCTGCCCGGCTGCCAGATGTGTTACGGGCGCAAATGCCCGCGCAGATGCAAGATGGACGGACGATCCGCCGGTGTGGAGCCCGCGCTCGAAACCGGCAACGCCGCTGTGATCGACATGTGCCAGGCGCGCGCAATTCGTGGGGCGGATAATGAAATCACGCATATTGAAGCGCAACGGGACGGGATATTGCTGAAGCTTCGTGCGCGACGTTACGTGCTCGCCGCCGGAGCGCTTGGCTCACCGCATCTGTTGCTGTCCTCGGTATCGGAAAACTGGCCACGCGGATGCGCCAATAGCAGCGGTCTCGTCGGGCGCAATCTGATGCTGCACCTGTCCGAGTTGATCGCCATATGGCCCGAGCGCGGGACGAAATTCGACGGACCGACAAAAACGATCTCTATGCGGGATATCTATTATAGCGATGGGCAAAGATTTGGGGCCGTCGCCGCATTCGGGATTGATGCATCCTACGGTGAAATCGTCCACCAGCTCAGAAACCGGCTCGATCGCAGCGCTTTCCGCAATATCCGCCTCTTAAAGGAGCTGGCTCGCATTCCCGCATTTCTGGCCGCGAAACTTCTCGGCAATGCAAAGCTGTTCGCGGGGCAGCTCGAAGATCTGGCCTATCGCGAGAACTGTGTCTATCCGTTGCCGAGTGATCCGGAACAGATACGTGTTGAATATACTGTCAAGGAGGAGCTGAGACAGCGCCGCCGCGCCTACCGCCAGCTCATCAAGAAAAAACTGCATGGCCACAGATCGATGTTCCTGAATGACGATCCATGGTGGAACATCCCTCACGCATGCGGCACTTTGCGCTTCGGCAAGGATCGAAAGTCAAGCGTGCTGGATCGCTATTGCCGCTCTCACGACATTCGCAATCTGTATGTTGCGGATGCCTCCTTCATGCCCACCTCGCTGGGCATCAATCCCGGACTCACAGTGGCGGCAAACGCTCTGCGCGTGGCCGACAGGCTATACGACCAGATGTACGAAGGCGCGTCCATGCCGGTCCTGGAGGATTATAACAATTGATTGAAACGGAAACGAAAATCCGGGAAGGCGTTGCTGTTGTCACCGGGGCGGGCCGCGGACTTGGGCGAAAACTTGCCATTGAGCTGACGCAAAAAGGCGTGCGCGTCGCCGGGATCGGACGGAATGCCGTTGCGCTTGCGGAGACAGCTCATGCCTGCAAAGGCGGGCTGTTTCTCGCCATCAGCGCTGATGTGGCCAATTCGGACGAAGTGCGGCAAGGTTTTTCCGAAATCAAACGGCAAATGGGCCGCGTTACCATCCTCATCAACAATGCCGCTATCTATCCTCGCAAGGACTTTCTGCAGGAAACGCCTGAAAGCTTCATGGAAACGCTCCAGGTCAATCTCGGAGGCATCATCAATTGCACGCATGCGGCGCTTCAGGACATGACCGAGACGGGGATCGGCAGGATTGTCGATGTCGGGAGTTTCGCCGATCTCGGCCCTGCCCCGTGCAGCTCTGCATACAGCGTTTCGAAAGGCGCAGCGCGCATATTGACGAAGGCCCTGATCGCCGATCTTTCGGACCGCTTTCCTGACATTGTGATGTCCGTCTGGATGCCAGGAATTCTGGCGACCGATATGGGCATGCCGGATGGTCTTGATCCGGCGGACGCCGCAAAATGGGGCGTCAGCTTCGCCCTATGGCACGACCGTTCGCTCAATGGCGTGATCTTCGAGCGCAACCAGGAGATCCTGCCCCCGCGCTCGCTGGCGGGCCGCGTGAAAGATCTGATAAAGCTGCGTCTGCCTCCCAAACCGCGGATGGTTCCCGGTCTTGCGTAAGACGCCCTGGCCTGACTAATTTTTCCTGCAGGCCAGTTCAGCGCAGACTTTCTCGCTTATCGCATGGTAATTGTCGCGAATGAGCGCATGAAGACTGTCCGGCACGACAAATGACTTCGGAGTTTGTTCACCAAAAAGCGCCGTGTAAGTGACAATGGCGGCAAGAAAATATGTGTTGTTCGTTCCGTGCGGCGCGCTGTCCGAATACAGATCTGCCGGTTTCAGATCTTTCAGCTCTGTCTGCGTGAACAGTTTTGAGAGAACGGACGCGACGGGTATCAGCCTGACATCCAGATCCGGTTTGCTTTCATTGATCCCGCGGACGAAATCCTCGTACCATGCGTGATACGCGCCGATATTGTAGGCGTGATATTTCTCCAGGTCGGATGGATCGGCAGGAACCGGGTCGACGAATGACGCCATTTCGGCCCAACCTTCATAAATGAAATATCTTTGCCCCGAGGTCTGCCGCTCAAGCCAGTCAACGAGCGCAATGGATGCGCCAAGCGGCGTCTGCTGGTTCGGGTTGTCGCCCTCATAGGGCGTATCGGCCGGCTGATACTGGATGAAATTCGCCGGATTTACGATCACCGTGTTGAAGCCTGCCTGTGCAAAAGCGGTATTGTCGCGGTTCCAGCTTCCCGTGACTTCCTGAAATGACCACTGATCGAGGGGCGGAAGATCTTTCTCGAAATTTCTCAGAAAGCCCCATTGTCCATCGGCGGTGACCCTTTTGCCGGCGGCCTGGGCCAGATGATGAAGCCAATGCGGGACCGTGGTTTCATCGGATGAGGTCTGATGATGGATCAGACTGTTGCCAAAAAAGTAGACCCGTAATTCAGCCTCACGATCCTGGGCCGCGGCCGTCTGACCGGCGGCAAGCAAAATCGTTGCAGCAAATATAAATAAGCGCATGGTTTCTCCCTCATACAATCCCGGAATGGCGCGTGGCGTCATAGTCAGAATATGCTCATCCCTCCGTGGACGTCCATTTTATCAGAACGCTTCACGGCCTCGTACTCCCAAACTTCGGCGTCCCCCCATCGCATTGCGGCGCATGGTAGCGCGCTTGGCAATCTTGCTGAGCTGCTGATCCGCCTTGCTGTCTCCCGAAATATGTTCTGCAAGCCCTGAAACCGTCGGGAAACGGTAGATGTCGGTGATGCCGAGCTGGGGCGCGACGTTCTTCTTCAACTCACGGTGAACCTGAACGGCCAGCAGGGAATGCCCGCCGAGCTGGAAGAAATTATCCAGCGCGCCGACGCGTTCAACACCGAGCACACGCTTGTAGGTATCCGCGATCCGCTGCTGCACCTCATTGGCCGGCACCAAGAACTCTATCGGCTGCGTTTCCTGCTTCACCTCGTTCGGAGGGGGCAGCGCGTTCCGGTCTACCTTGGCGTTAGGCGTCAGTGGGAACGCGTCCATCTTGACGAAATGCACCGGCGCCATGAAGTCCGGAAGCGCAGCGCAGACATGATCGGTCAGTTCCTTCTCGGGAACAGCGGCTGATTTGTACCGCAGATAGGCAACGAT
Source organism: Hyphomicrobiales bacterium (assembly GCA_019634405.1). Taxonomy (GTDB): domain Bacteria; phylum Pseudomonadota; class Alphaproteobacteria; order Rhizobiales; family Rhodomicrobiaceae; genus JAHQVI01. The sequence continues at coordinate 14,157 of JAHQVI010000238.1, read as the reverse complement.
ACGTACATCGTTTGCCTTGTCTTCGCGCGCAATGACGACCGCGTCGGACACCCCGGGATGCAGACCCAGCCGCGCTTCGATTTCGCCAAGCTCAATTCGGTAACCACGCACCTTGACCTGATGATCCGTACGCCCGATGAACTGGATTTCGCCATCGGAACCAATGCGCACAAGATCGCCGGTCCGATAGATCCGGCCGCCCTCGATAAACGGGTTGGGCAAGAACCGCTCGCGCGTCAACTCCTCCCGATTGAGATAGCCGCGGGTGACGCCGTCGCCGCCGATGAACAGCTCGCCGGGAACGCCGGGGGGGACAGGGCGCAATACGGAGTCCAGAATATACAGCTGCGTGTTTGCGATCGCCGTTCCCAATGGCGCATTCGATGCAACGTCGCCAACCGCCGCGGTCGATGACCAGATCGTGGTTTCGGTCGGGCCGTACATGTTCTCGATTGTTGCATCGGTCACGCTGCGCAGATCGCGAATAAGGATGGACTGCAGCGCTTCGCCACCGATGAACAAATGCCGGACGGATCGCATGGCGTGCCGGTCTTCATCGTTCAGCAACAGCATCGTCGCCATTGACGGCGTACACTGTATATGTGTGACGCCATGGCGTTCAATCAGCGCCGCGACGCCTCGGTCAGCTTCATCCTGCACCACGGAGACTTCCGTTTGCGGATTAATACGGGCAATGACTTCCGCAAGCGGTTCGAGGGCTTTCAGTGCAACATCATGGGAAACGCCAAAATCGATCAGGCAAGCAATCTCGTCAACGCCGATCGCCTTCAGCTCATCCGCGCGCGCAACGGCGTCATCGACCGTGCCGAAGAAACCGCTATCGTCAAAATAGCGCAGGAAGGCAAATTCGAGGATCGCGTCAAGCTCTTCCTCATCAAGCGATTGCAGATCGATGTCCATCGGATTGGACGTGCCCTGAGGCTTCTTGAAAGCCGGAAACGCCCAGGCATATTGCTTGATCAGTGCGGCCGCGCTGCGGAGATATTCCTTCATCGGTTGGCGCGCCGTCTCGCGAACCTGCTCGCGGTCATGGCCAACCAGCGTATGCAGCATCAGCGTGACCTTGTGATCGGCAGGGTTGCGCCCGGAGTCTTGCAAGGCTTGGCGATAGATCTTGATCTTCTCGCCGACTTCCTCAATCGACTGCCCCAGAAGATGGGTGAGGACGTTCGCGCCATTGCGCGCAGCATCGCGATAGGTCTCAGGATTGCCCGCGGTCGTAACCCAGACCGGAAGCTCCTTTTGCACCGGTCGCGGCTGCGTCAGCACATCAACCATCTTGCCGCCGGGCGCCTCGAACTGGACCTTTTCCCCGCGCCACAGCTTACGGACGGTGTCGATATCGCGGAGCATTGCCGTCTTGTTGTTGGGCGGCGCGTTTTCCGGGCGCAGGAGGAAGTCTTCCGGCATCCAGCCTGCGGCGAATGCAAGGCCCGTTCGCCCGTTGGTGATATTGTCGATCACCGCCCATTCTTCGGCAACGCGTGCCGGATGGTGTAACGGCAGAACGCAGCTGCCTGCGCGAATTTCGAGGTTCTTGGTTATGCTGGCGACAGCCGCGCCGGTCACTGCCGGATTCGGATATGGCCCGCCAAATGCATGAAAGTGGCGCTCTGGCGTCCATACCGCCTGAAATCCGTGTTCATCGGCAAAACGGGCGCTGTCCAGGAGCAGCTTGTACTTGTTTGCGCTCGCAGTATCGTCATGCCCCCAATAGAAGAGGCTGAAATCCATTCCCCCCTGACTGCGCGCCGATCTGCGAATGGGAGGCGCGCCCGCCTCATGTCTATTGTCAACATGAATGACGACCTTGAAGCCACGCGTCAGTGTCCAGAACAGTTCGAGCACGGAGATATCGAAGGACAGGCTGGTGACAGCAAGCCAGACCGGCTGTTCATCCGCCGGGACCCTAATGCGGTCATCCATCCCGGCAAAGAAATTCACCACATTGCGATGTTCCACCATCACGCCCTTGGGGCGGCCGGTCGAGCCCGATGTGTAGATGACATAAGCAAGGTTTTCTGACCGTGTTGCGCTTTCCGGGCTGCTCGCATTGCCGGCGTCGGCCGGCACGTCCTCGATGGCGATGGTCCGCGGCCCCTCGGCCGGGATCGAAGCGGCGATATCGCTCTGCGCCACGATGACGCCGAGACCGCTATCCTCGATCATCAGCGCAATGCGGTCGCGCGGATAGGTCGGATCGAGCGGGACATAGGCGGCTCCGGCTTTCCAGATCCCGAGCGCGGCGACAACGAGATCGATGGAACGGTTCATGTAGATGCCAACCAGCGTATCGGGCCCCGCTCCCTCGCTGGTAAGCCGGTTCGCAACGGCATTCGCGTGAGCGTCGAGTTGGGCATAGCTCAAGGACCGGCCGCCACAGACCAGCGCGATGGCGTCAGGCGTCTTGCGAGCCTGGGTTTCGAAGAGCTGATGGGCGAGAGCATCGCGGTCATAAGCGCGCTCGGTGAGGTTGCGCTTGACGAGCAACTCGTCTTTCGCCTCATGGGTCATGAGAGGCAGGTCGGCAATCCTGATCGCCGAATTATCCGTATACGCATTGACTGCGATTTGAATGCGTTCGGCAAGCGTGAATGCATCTGCCTGGCCGAGACGCGTCGCGTCAAAAAACATACGGATTGCGCCATGCCGCTCCGGAATGACGAAAGTCAATACCGCGCCTTCATATGCACCGGCGCTTTCCGGCTTGTCGGTTATGCGGAGCGCGATGCTGGCGTCCGGCAAATCGAGACTAGGCGTTCGGCTGATCAGATCCCCGGTAAAACCGCCGCGCGCTGCAAGCTCCTCCACCGATTTGACCATTTTGGCCTCGAAGCGATCGGCCGTCACGCCATCCTCTACGCTCACGCTCAGCGGAAGCAGCGGACCGATATACCCGGCAAATTGCGCGGAACCATCCGTCAGCGCATCATTGACCAAAGCCACGTCAAAACGCGACTGATCGGAAAGACGGCTCAAACCTGCAAGAATTGCGCTTGCATCAGCCAAAGCGCCGGCCTCGGACCGGTGGCCTGCAAGGTCAACGGCATGCATCTGTGGTGACGCATCGTCGTTGGCTGGCTGGAAGCCATGCAGGTCCAAATCCCGGAACGAGCCGATTTTTTTCTGGAAATAGGACTCATGCGGAATAAGAGTTTCCAGAAATCCCGCGAGATCCTCCGCCTCGCCCCCGGAGAGTTCCGGCAAAACGTCATGAACATTCGCAACGCTCTGTGGACGTATGTTTTTTCCGGATATATCGGTAAGACCGCTCAGATGCAGCGCGCCATTCGCCGTCGCCACAAGCAAACCCTCATGGTCGACCGCAAGCACCGTTCCCGGCCTGCCCGTATGGCCATCGGCAATTTCAACGCCAAAGACATTATAGGCCCCGTTCCCCGTTCGCACTTTCGTCAGGCAAAGGGGATTGGCATAGCTCGGCCCGAAATTCAACGCCCGTGCCAGACGCTCAAGCTCTTCCGAAGACTTGCGGAAATCGAGCGTCGCACCGAGCGCCGGGCGGTCATTCCTGGCAAAATATTTGCGATTTTCAAATGATTGCGGCCGTCCCTGCAAATCGCCGTTACCGATCCTGTCCAGCAGGTCGGAAAAGCTCTCAATCCCGGCTTCGAAGCACTTTGTGTTCAGCGAAAACGTCGTTTCGTCGCCAGCAATCTCAAAGTGACGCTGGACATAGATGTCGCCGGTATCCGCACCGTCGGCAAGCGCATGCCAGGTTACGCCATAGGTTGTCTCTCCCGCAGCTATGGCCCAGGCGGGGGTGTTCAAACCGGCATATTCAGGCAGCGGACCATCATGAAAGTTGACAGCGCCGATCCTGGCCTTGCTCCACACGGCGCGCGGCAGCATGCGCAAATTGGCGATGCTAAAAAACCAGTCATATTCAATGTTATTAAGTTGTTGTTCAAGATCGCTGGCGGGGTCAATCGTCTTTACATTCGCCGATGCAGCCCAATCCGCAAGCTGTGTATTTTTCGAGACAACGGCACTTATCGTATAACCGCGATCCCGAAGCTGATTACCGCACTCAATAAGAAGAGATTCTTCACCAATCAGTACGCAAGCAACATTCTTTGCCGGCACGCTCATTCAACACCCTTACGTTAACGCGATGGCTTACATTTGAAATAGAGTGAGCTATCAGCCCCTAGGCTTAGCAATATATCCAATGTTTCGATTTATGCGAATATGTAACAGAGTTAGGATTAATGACGAGTCTTAATCTCTGAACGGCTATTTCCGTCGCAACCGGCGTCAAATTTGCGCATGTTTATCTTGTTGTCTTATTCAGCTTGCGCGTGTGGTCCGACAGGGCCTATCAATCATTGCGCGTGGCGATCCAGGAGCAAGACGCAATGAAAATCTCTGCTGTATCTTGCGTCACTGAAAGAGTGGTATCGGTGTGAATTTAGCAGCAATTGTGTTTGCCATGGCGTCGGTTGCTTGCGCCATATTCATACTTCCGCACAGTATGTTCTGCGGCTATCGCAACCGTATTGCCGTGGCCTGGCTGCTCGGCATGCCCCTGATCAGTTTCGTCAGCAATCCCGGCCTGTTGTTCTTGATCTTATTTACGTGCCTGTTCGCTGTCGCGCCGGTCAAGACCGACAGACGTCTGTTCCTTTTCATGGCCCTCGTTCCCGCCCTGCCGCTCTACATCCAGATGGAAGTGCCTTTTCCGGGGATCAATTATCTGTTTGCCCTCAATTACTACAAGATGGTGGTCATAGCGTTTTTGCTGCCGCTCTTCTTTATCCCCGCTGCATCAGATACGCCAGGTCAGCGCTGGAGCGTGATCGACTTTTGCATCGTCTCCTATCTGCTGTATTCGATGACGCAGATCGGCATGTATTACGGCCTCACGAGCGCGCTGCGTTTCATACTCGATCAAATTCTGATCATCGGCATTCCCTATTTCGCTCTTACGCGTTTTGCGACACGCCCCGAAATCGTTGAAAAATGCCTCAAGGGCTTTGTTGTCGCCGCAGTCATACTTGGCGTGATCGCGGTCACCGTCACCATCAAGCAATGGGATTTCTATCGCATAAGTCATTTCGACCCGATTGCCGCGGCGGTTGAACTTCGTGGCGGACTCCTGCGTGTACAGGCGACGCTCACAACCCATTCGCTCGGCTTTCATCTTGCAATTGCCGTGGTGTGCCTCGAGTATTTGAAGACAAGAATGCGGATCGGCTTTTTGTGGCTGTGGGCGATGCGCACCGTATTGCTCAGCGGCATGTATTTCACCGGGTCGCGCGGCGCAATGGTCGGTTTGATCGTGGCGCTGGCGATATATGTCGTGCTGTCCATTCGCAACTCCGCCCTGAGATGGACGCTCATTGTCGCCGGCGGTGTTTTCGCTTCGGTTGCGTCCTACATCCTGATGTTCGGCAATGCCGCCGAATATGACACTTATGGAAGCTTTACCTATCGTCAGTGGCTGCTCGACGCCTCGCTTGAATATCTTGCGATGCATCCATTGTTCGGTGACGTCGGCTATATCGACAGCGGCCATTTCGATCATCTCGTGCAGGGACAGGGGATTATCGACATCACCAACATGTATCTTCAGGTCGCCCTCAATTACGGGCTGATCGGGATTTTTCTCTTCTTCCTGCCGTTCTTGATAACGATCATTCGGCTTATGCTGCATGCGCTCAGCAAACGGAAAGAAGAGGGCGGGGAAATGTATGCCCTGTTCTGCGGATCGCTGGTTGGGTGGCTGGCTCTGATCGCGACAACAAGCGATGTCGGGCTGACGCTTCATCTTGGTCTGATGCTGCTCGCTTTCGGTCATGCTCTGGTTCAGCGAACAGCTCACATGCCGCAACGAAGCGCGTCGCCCGCCAATCCATGGACGCCAACCGGTCACCTGGAGAAAGCGCGAACATCGTGACGTCACTCAGAAGCAGCTTGGGAAGCGGGACGTCGGCGCTACGCCAAAACACATCCGCATAAAATGATTTTAACCAAACGTAATGACATTTGTTTTTTAAAACATATTCCAACAAATTCATAAAACGAGATGCATGGTCGCGCTGTGTCCCGGACCGGACCAGGAATGGACAAGCCGAAAAAGCTTACCTGATGTGAAATCAAGAGATGAGCGATGATGGGTAAGAAATTGAAAATTGCTTATTTGTGCGACCAGCCGCCATGGGAGCGCTGGAGTTATTCTGGCGGCAATAAAGCGATATTCGAAGCTTTAATGGAACATGTCGGCGACGTTACCGTACTCGACCGCGAATGGGGCGCGATAGACTTCATACGCAGATTCATCAGTTTCACGCCTGAGGCAATCAATCTACGCGCCGGTTGGCGAGCGCATTTGCTGCTATCGAAATATATCGCAAGGAACGTGCAACGACAGCTGACTAATCAGGACTTCGATGTCCTGTTCTGTCCTTATAGTTTTCACTCCCTTCATAATGTCACAACGCCCGGCCATCTGCTTACCGTCTATACCTCCGACGCTACGCCGACAATTTACAAGAACTCGGCGGTCGGCTCGCATTTCGGTTCCTATCTGGCAATTTCCAGATATTTCGATCCACTCATATTGAACGCCGAACGCAAGGTGTTCCGGTCCAATGATCTGAACCTATGGCCATCGGAATGGCTCAAGAACCGGGCCGACGAATTATACGGGCTGGAGGATACGCGATCGCTTCATATTCCCTGGGGCGCAAACGTCATCCCTCCTGACAGGCACAGGCTGATCTTCAACATGCCGCTTGACGGTCAGCTTCGCCTGCTTCTGATCGGTCGAGACTGGGTTGCCAAAGGCGGACCTCTCGTCGCCAAAGTCCTCGATCATCTCGCCGGTCTGGGAATTGACGTTCACATGACTGTCGTGGGCTGCGTACCTCCAGACGAACATCGCCGGGAACGAATGACAGTCTATGAATATCTGGACAAGACTATTCCCGGGGAACGCGAGATTTTTGAAAGATTGCTGCTGGAATCGCACTTTCTGATCATGCCGTCCTTCGAATCCTACGGCTTCGCTTTCGCCGAAGCGTCCGCACACGGACTGCCGTCGCTGGCCCTGCGCGTCGGGGGTGTGCCCATTCGGGAAGGCGTCAATGGACATGCCCTGCCCGTCGCGGCGACCGAGGAGGATTTTGTCGAGAAAATCCTGTCCTACAGCCAGGATGAAGAGCGCTATTTCCGACTGCGCGAAAGCTCACGCCAGCAATTTGACGACGAACTGAACTGGGGGGCCTGGGGCCGAAAAGTCTCCGCAGTCATTCATGACCGGCTGGGGGATGAAATCCCCGTCAGCGCGTCGAAAACGACCTCCATGTTGCCGCCACGATCAGCGCCGGCAGCACGAAGGTCTGCGCAGATCAACTTTCGGGCAAATAAATCGTGACCGGAACCGTATCCCTGTAGGTTCCTTCCGGCTTTACGAGATCCAGCCGGACAGTGCGCGTTTCAGCGTCAGACGTCGCCGCCGGGGCGATGGAGCGAACCCGCGCCGTCTGGCGCCCGCTATTGTCAATCTGCGCGCTAACTTCCGTGCCGACACTAAGCGCGTTGACTTGCTCGGCCGGAACATCGACCTCGATTTCAGGCGTCGCCGTATCGACCATGATGAGGATATGCGGATCGTCCGTCGAAACCAGACCGCCGACTGTCAGAAGCTGACGAACAACGACACCGTCAAATGGCGCTTCTATCGTCGCAAGCTTTACATCCAGCTCACGCTTGTCGACCGTGGATTTGCGTTCGGCAACAAGAGCTTCCGCTGCCTTTACGGTCGCTTTTGCAATCGCGACTGCGTTCGTCGCATCTTCCAGCCGGGCGCGCGTAAAAGCAGGCGAATCCTTCAGCTGCTCGATTCGGTTAAAGGTCGTCTCGACGGATTGAAGCTCGGCCCGCTCGCTGACAAGCTCCGCTTCAGCCGTGGCCAGCGCCTGTCTGGCGATGGACAGTTCCGCTTCCAATTGCTGCGTATCGATAAGCGCGACGACTTCGCCCTGTTCGACGCTATCACCGATGCGTTTCGGCAGATTCTTGATGCGTCCCATCACCGGGGACGCGATTTTGCCTGTGCGCCAGAATACAAGCTTGCCCTGTATCGCCTCGCCGTCAGCAGCAAAAGCGGTGTCATTTATTCCATGCACCGCTAACGCCAAAGGTATGGCGAAGATCAAAGCAAGCTGTGCACGCTTTTTTTTCAAGTTACGCATCGACATCAACATCTGTTTCCTCGACTTCGGCAAAGGCGGTCGCGCGTCAAACATATCGACCGCTCATATCGCGGTATTTAAACCGCATAATCCTGACTGTCTGTGGCCTGCCCAGTTCGGATATTAACCGAGCGGAAAGCAATACAATAGGTATTTTATGCAAAAATTGGAATTTAAATTAACTGGCTTTGACGGTGTAATGATTCAACGCAATGTTGCTCAAAAGCCGAACAAATTTGCGTCTACTATCGCCTTTTGGATGAACACTTCACGATCACCTTCGGGACGCCAGCCAAGCACCGATTTGGGATGTTCATTACGGAATGGCGAGAAATGTGCACGGGATTTCCAGTCGCGCAGCGACGCCCGGACAGCATTTTTCTTACCCAACACATGACGCTTCAAGGCATATTTGACGCCATCAGCCAGATAGAAACCCATGAGCGAACCCGGCTTGACCTTGATCCTTGCGCCAAGCCTCTCATGTATCGCATCGAAATAGTCGCGCGCCGACATCATCGGATCGCCGACCAGATTGAAGGATTGCCCGACCGCATCGTCGGTTTCGATCATGCGGATGAGGCCATCCGAAACATCGTCAATCCAGGCAAATGGCAGAATATTGCGTCCATGCCCCCAGATGCGCACGGCCCCGGCGCCTTGCCAGCGGCCGATCCCCCAATGCTGCAGAGGCCCGCCTTCGCCAACAACGATTCCCGGTCTGGCGATCACCAGCGGCAATTCGCGGTCGCGATGCATCTCGGTCAGACGCGCCTCACACACCGCCTTCGACCGTGCATAGAGATTGCGATCCGTCATGTCTTCAGCAAAGCCCGTCCTCTCGGTAATGATGGTTTCGGGCTCGGACATGTCATAGGACGCGATCGTCCCGGTATAAACCAGCCTGCGGACACCGGCGTCCATTGCCGCTTCAGCAACGCGTTCGGCGACGCCCACATCATTTTTCAGGCAGCCTTCCCAGGTTTTGTCGAGCGATTTGGCGAGGTTGAAGACGGCGTCCATACCGTCCATCGCCCTGCTCAGCCCCTCCCGGTCGTGAAGCGAGACCGAAACGGTTTCGACATGATCAACAATATCGGCGAACGGACCTGTGCTGCCTCTGCTCAATACACGCACGTCGCGGCCCGAGGCGACGAGTTTGCGCGTCAAATCGCGGCCTATGAAGCCTGTACCGCCGATGACCAGCACGCTAGGTTTCGAAGTTCGAACGGCCGGAGCAGAAAATTCATTCACTGGCTCGTCGCTGCCGGCCGGCAACAGCGCCAGCGTATCCTCAATTGCTCCGATAACCGCTTCCGCGCTCTTGCCCGAAATGCGCTCATCGAGCGGAGCATTGCCGCGCACCGCTTCATAAAACGCCTTGACCACGCCCTGAAAACTTAGCCCGTAAGGCGACTTACGGTTGAGCGAAACGGCCTGACGGACCGCATTGCCCAACCCCTCGCGCAAATGCTGTCCGGCGCCGGACATCTGCCTGAGAAGCGGATTGACTACAATCTCGGCCGCGCTCTCACGGTCGATCAAGAGCGTATCATTAGCGTAGTCGAGCTTCGCCATTCCGCTGGAGCCGTAAATGGCGACCGACCGGTCGTCGAAGGTTTCCACGAGCGACAGGTTGAATGTCAGATCAACCGATCCGGCCCGCGCAAAAATGCGCCATGACTGGTGACGACGTCCGCCCCCGGAGAGTTCGATCGGCTGCCCGAGGACCAGATGAAAATCTTCCGGCGTGCCGAACAGATCCACTGCAAAGGCATAAAGATGCGGTCCCAGCTCCAGCAGCAGATTTTCGGGTTCGCGCAGCAGCCACAGATTGAACGGGCCGGAGCGCAGCGGTGCGAGCGGGAAACGCCAGTTGAATTCAGCGGCGGCAATGCGCCCGAGCGTACCCGCTTCGATGGCGGATTTCAGCTTTACATAGCTTGGGACGCCAAGAAAATTGTGACTGACCGCGACATGCCTTCCCGACCTTTCAGCCGCCTCGTTCATGGCCGCACACTCGGACCGGGATAGGGCGAATGGCTTCTCGACGAATGCGTGCAGCCCGCCTTCGAGCGCTTGCACCGTCAGATCGCGGTGGAATTGCGGCGGCGTCAGAATATGAACCGCATCGCAGAGCCTGGCGTCGATCAGAGCCTGAAGCGAGGTGTATCCAGGTACGCCAAGGCCGGATGCGAGATCCTCCGCAGCCGTCTGCGAGACGTCACAAACAGCCGCGACCTCTACGCCGCGTGTTGCGCGGATTGCATCTGCATGCCAGGCAGCAATATATCCGGCGCCGACGATCCCGGCTCGAAGTTTTTTATCAGCCATCTGACTTTATACTCTTTCAACTCTGCGATTGATGTTTGTATTCAATGATTTCCATATCTTGCTTGCTCATCCGCCGACGCCAATAGGTCAGCATGCCAAGCAAATTGGGAAATTTGGACAGACTCAGAAACACGGCATGGGTCAGCGCTTCGCGCATTGGCAAACCTTCACGGCGCAAGCCCAAGGCGGTGCGGACATAGGAGAGCGCGTAAAGCCCGGCGACAGCGAGAACCATCCAGGACAGCCCGAACACAAGACCGGCCAGCGCAACGGCCGGAAGCAGGCCACCAAAAATCAGCACACGCCGCCGTTCCGTAACAAAATAATCCGGATGCAGAGCGCCAACCTGCGCAAAACCGTGACCGCTCCGTATCGCGCGTTGCCACCATTGGCTGAAACGAAGCATCGCGGCGTCATGGCGGGTCATCTCGACGGGCAGGCGTCTGATCTTCCATCCCGCTTTCCGAATGCGCACGCAGAAATCGTCATCTTCGGCGGCGATCACCGTATCGTCAAACCCGCCCGCCGTCTCGAAGGCTTCACGCCGTACCATCATATCGCCGCCGCAAGTGCGTATCTCTCCGGCGGCCCTTCGCCATTCAAAATCGCACAATGCGTTGTAAATGCTGCGGTTTCGATTGATTTCCGAGCGCCAACCAGTAACGACGCCAAGCGATGCGTCTTCTGACAGCGCCTTCCGGCCAGCCTCGATCCATCCCGGCACTAACTGGCAATCGCCGTCAATAAACTGCACATAGCGAAAGGGCGCGCCGGACATCTCCAGCGCCGCATATCCCGCATTGCGGGCGCGCGCGGCCGTGAAGGGACGGGACATATCGAGCTGTACGACTTCGGCGCCCGCTTCGCTCGCCGCCGTCACGCTGCCGTCGGTCGAGCCCGAATCGACATAAACGGCATGCCCGGCGCTTTCGGTCACTGACTTCAGACATCCAATCAGCCGCTCGCCCTCATTACGGCCGATCAGAACCGTCGCAACGGGATTATTTTCATTGGCATAAGGATTATTTGTCATCGGTCGATACGACACTGCACGCGATCTGCCCTCGCGCAATGTTCCCGTAATGGCTGCTTTCCCGGATTGGGCAATCCGAAGATGTAGGCTTGAAAGAGTTCCCCGAGCCATGCCGCTTCATATTTCAGGTTAAATTCGGAGACGACTTTCGCCCTGCCCCGTTCTCCCATGCTGACGCGGAGGGCCGGATCGGCGAGCAGCTCGCTGATAGCCGAGGCGACCGCATCCGCATCGCCGGGAGGCACCAGCAATCCACTGACGCCGTCCTCAACCAGTTCAGGAATGCCGGCGACCCGGCTGCTGATGATCGGAAGTCCTGCCGCCATCGCTTCCATGAGAACGACGGGGACGCCCTCGGCAAAGCTGGGCAAGACGAGCATATCGGTTTCCCGCAAGGCCTTGGCGACTTCGGCTTGTGAGCGATAGCCCGCGAAGCTGACCGCACCGGCGAGCCCGCGCGCGCCTGCTTCCCTTTCGAGATCCTCCCTTTCCGGGCCATCGCCAATCAAGGTCAGATGCAATCCCGGAAAACGGCGCACGACCTGCTCCAGCGCCTGGAACAGGACCGAGATGCCCTTGACACCAGCAAGCCGCCCGACGAACAGAAGCCGATGGCCGCTTGTATTCCGCGCCCCGTCATAACGCTCGGGCTCGACACCGCAATGAACAATATGCAGCTTGTCCCAGTGCCTGCGATCGGAGAACATCATGACCTGACTTCGGCAAAAATCGCTGATGCAGGACACAAAACTTGCGCGCGCTGTCTTTTCGTCAATCCGCCAGTGCATCGGTTCGAAGAAAATACCCGGACCGTGGATCGTGAAGCTGTAGGGAACGCCGCTGATTTCGCTCGCCAGCATCGCGACCGTGCAGCTTGCCGTCGCAATATGATTGTGCAGATGGACGACGCCTTCACGCTTTAGGTGTTCGGCGAGCACAACCGCTTCAAGGAAATAAAAGAGCTGGTAGGTCAAAGCCTTAAGGCCCGGCGGGCTGGTCCTGACGGCAAGCTTCAGAGCCGAAAAATACCTTGAAGGCGAGGCCGCAAAGGCTTTCAGGTGATCGCGCGCGAGCCGCAAGGGCGACCGGGCGCGGCTTAGGATATAGAATGTACCACGGGCTTCCTCGCGCTGCTCCGGTCCGACATGGTGCTCGCTTCCCGTTTTCCGAACCGAGCAGGTCAGCACCTCAAACCCTTGCCTCCGCAGAGCCACGACCTCGCGCTGGATGAACGTATCGGTCGCACGCGGATATTCGCCGGTCAAATAGGCAATTGGCCCGGGAAGAACGCGATCAGCCTGCGCGCGCATGACCATCCTCCGCTGTCTCAGCGACAGAGCGCTGCATTGCATCCTCGAAGGTGCGCGACGAACTCCAGCCCAGCCGTTCGTGAAGCCGCGCATTACTGTAGGATATGGGTTTCAGGCGCGAACGGATTATATCCGGACGCAACAGGCCCGGCATTCGGCCGCTTAAGCGCGGCGCCAGCGAGCGAACAGCCGATCCGGCAACGGCCAGCGGCCGCCAGGAACCTGGAAGCACGTAGCGCGGCCAGCCGGACTGCCGGAGCGCCGCCACATAACGCCCACGATCGGGAAGATCGTCATCGAGCACATTGATAAACTCAGCACGCCTGACCGTTGGCCTGCCATCTCGAACACCATGCTCCACCGGAGCTTCCGCCGCCAGAACGAGCGCTTCAGCACAATTTTCAACGAAGCTGACCGGCACTTGTCCGTTTTTTTCCAACTGCACGACCAGTGGGCCAAGCGCTTGCCCGATATGACCGTTCCATAGCCGGCCCGGACCAAAAACGACGCCCGGCCGCATGATGATCAGCTCAAATCCGCTTGCCTCCGCAGCCGCCAGCGCAAGCCCTTCCTGTACCAGCTTGCTGCGGCAATAGTCGTCCCGCGAACTCACATCGCTGACAAGGGCTGTTGTCTCGTCCAGCGGCTGCCCCTGCTCAACCGCGCCAACATCATAGACCGCAAGAGAGCTAACCAGAACGAAACGCGGCAGGAAATCACTGTCTGTAACGGTGTCGAGAACCGCACGTGTTGGTTTCAGCGTATTCCGGTCGTGGACGCTTTCATCGCCCGACATTGCCGCCACGGTATGGATAACGGCGTCAACGCCTCTCAGGGCAACGGCCAGATCCTTCTCATTATCATCTTCTGACAGATCAATTTCGATAATTTCGATCTGCGGATGATCAAGCCATGCGGGATCGGCCCGCCGCCGGTTGCGAATGATCGCAATGACACGGTGTCCACGGCTCAACGCCGCCGCAACGGTATAGCGCCCGATAAATCCGTTCGCGCCCGTGATCGCGATGTGCAATGCCGAGCCCGTCATAGCGACACCGCCCACGGCATTGGCTCAAGTGGAGCGCAGCGGGTCGACATTTGCTGTGCACAAGACCGGTCGCGCGCATTCTGAATTGCCAGCGTAACTTCGTTGAGATGCAGCGCAAAGTCGGCCGACAGACGCGGCGCGCGCCCCTCGGCCAGCGATTCCAGCAGCTCGGCGGGACCCAACGCGAAATTCATC
>JAHQVI010000237.1 GCA_019634405.1 Hyphomicrobiales bacterium | reverse complement strand
CCTCAGGCGGTTGTAGAGCCTGAGCCGCAAGCCGAGCCGGAGACCCAGGCGCAGCCCGAACCGGCATCCACGCCGGAAGCCGATGTCTTCGTTATGCCTGGCGCTAGCATCAGCAATTATGATGAACCTTTTGACGCGCCGCCACCACGTGCTGTTCAGGAAGCGCCGGGGGGCCCCGCTATTGCGGTAACGCCTGCCCCCGCGCCCGCAACGAAGATTGTGGAGCAGGCGGAAAAACGTCCGGTCGCCAATGATCCTGTCGAAACGGTGATTGAGCCTGAGGCCAACGAGGAACTGGCGACACCTGAGCCGATTGACCAGAATGTCGCCGCGCTCGACGAGCCGCAGGCTGATCGCCTGCCGGTTGAGGGGGAACCGGCTGCTGTCGAAGCAGCGGCCGAACCGGTCATTGACGACATCCAGAGCGATCAGGCGCAATCCGAGGCGCCTGCTCCGGAACCTGAAGCGCAGGCAAGTGTGGATGCTGCCGAAGCGCCGGAAGACAAAAAAGAGCTTCAGGCGACGTTCAATGCTTTTGTTGCCGCACTGAAGGAAGAGGAGCGCGAGAAGGAGTTGGCGCTGGTTACGCCTCCGCCGGTTCCGTTGAAGCGTCCCAAAAACATACCTGCGCCTGTTCGCACGGCGTCACTGAGTGCTGATAGCGACGCCGTTACGCCGCGCGTGGGTATCCTGCTCAGAGGTTTGGGGCGGAACGACAGGAACAGCGAGATTGCCGTGACGATTCTGCCGCCCGCGATTTCGCTTGGCTTTGCGCCCTATGTCGGCAGCGCACAGCAATGGGCGCAAGAAGCGCGTGACCTCGGTCATGAAGTTATTATCCAGCTTCCGTTCGAGCCGGAGGACTACCCGAAAACCAATCCGGGACCAGAAACGATCCTGACCACGTCAAGCGCATCTCAGAACTCCTCCAAACTTCGGACCGTTCTTGCACGCTTCGATGGTTATAATGGCGTGACAAGCTATTATGGCGGCAAGCTCCTACAGTCGCCGGACGCGCTTCGTCCGGTGCTGGAAGATATTAAGGAACGCGGCCTCATCTATATCAGCGAGCCCGATGCAAGTCAGGCGCTTGTGCGCAAGCTGGCTGGCGAGCTCGGCGTCATCTATGGTGGAGCCGACATCATCGTGGATAATTTTCAGACGACGGACGTTATCCAGAAGAATCTGGAACAGCTGATCGAGCTCGCGCGCAAAAATGGCAGCGCTATCGGTATGGCGTATGCGTCCAGAAACTCCATCGAGCAGCTCAGAATCTGGTCTGAAACTGTTGCGTCGAAGGGGGTAACGCTCGTTCCGGTCGGAGTTCTGGCGGCGACACCGGGAGCATCATGACATTCAGCCGTGACGGGGCGGCGCCTCAGCTGCTGCCTTACCGTCCCTGCGTTGGGGTTGTGCTCATCAATGCGGAGCGCAAGGTTTGGATTGGGAAACGCCGGGAAAGATTCGATACGCAGACGCAGAGCTGGCAGATGCCTCAGGGTGGCATAGACCGTGGGGAAGATCCCGCCATCGCAGCGTTGCGTGAACTTGCCGAGGAAACCGGAACCGGCAATGCGGAAATTATTGGCCGGACCGATGACTGGCTGACTTATGACCTGCCTCCTGAGCGTGTTGGCATTGCCCTGAAGGGGCGGTATCGCGGTCAAAAGCAGATATGGTTCGCCATGCGCTATCTCGGCGGCGATTCCGACTTCAACATTCTCGAACCGCCAGGCGGCCACAAGCCGGAATTCGATGATTGGCGCTGGGCGGATGCGCAGGAAGTGATTGAGTTGATCGTGCCCTTCAAACAGCCGGTTTACAAAGCCGTATTCGAGCAGTTCCGCCCCTATCTGGCATGACGCTTGCCATAGATCTTCCTCGCGCACCCGATCAGGCAACCCTAAGAGAGGATGCGCCAGAGCAGTGGCAGCAGCACCGATGTCGAAAGGGCATTCAACCCCATTGCCAGACCGGCAAACGCGCCCGCCACTTCATTCACCTGAAGCGCGCGGGCCGTGCCAATGCCGTGGCTGGCTGTCCCGATGGCAAGGCCTCTCGCGCTCCAGTCGTGAATGCGCAGAATGTTGAGCAGGGGCGGCCCCAACATCGCACCCAATATACCGGTTAGAATCACCATCACAGCGGTTAGCGAGGGCAGCCCGCCGAGTTGTTCGGAAACGCCCATCGCCACCGCAGCCGTCACCGATTTCGGCGCGATCGAAAGCGCCGTGCCCCAGCTTCCACCGAGCAACCAGACAAGGGCGACTGCGGAAAGCGAGGCCGTCAGAGACCCCACCAGAATGCTCGACAGGATCAGCGGCGCGGACCGCTTCACGCGTTCGAACTGCCGGTAAAGCGGTATGGCCAGCGCTACCGTGGCGGGGCCCAACAGAAAATGCACGAATTGCGCGCCTTCAAAATAAGCCGTATAGCTCGTTCCCGTGAGCACCAGCGCGGCGACAAGCATGCAGATTGCGATCAGCACCGGATTGAGCAGCGGGTTGAGTTTGCCCCATTGATAGATGTAGCTGCCTGCCTGATAGGCGACGAGCGTAAGGGTCAGATGCAAGAGTGGGCTCGCCGACAGATACACCCATATTTCGCGAAGATTTTCAGGCATCGCCGCGCCCCTTGTCTTCGCCCTGGCCGGTCCGTCGGCCCAGCCACTGCATCATCGCAGCGGTCACGGCAATGGTGATGAGCGTAGACAAAACCAATGCGACGGTAATTGGCAGCGCTTCATTACTCATGAGCTGCAAATGCAGCATCACGCCGACCCCCGCCGGGATGAAAAGCAGAGACAGATTGCTGAGCAGCGCGTCCGAAGCCATGCCCAGATTGTCCGGCACGCCGCCGCGGACAATCAACCCGGTAAACATCAACGCCATTCCGCAAACCGGCCCGGGTATCGGTAAGCCTGAGGCGGTAACGATCAGTTCGCCGGCAAGCTGGCAGCAGAGTATGAGTGTAAATGCGTTAAGCATTGTGGATTTATCGCCTTTCTGTAGTTTGGTCCGACGAAATACGCAGATGCGATCATGAAAGGCTTATTCATTGGCAATTCATAGCAAAAACAGAAGATAGCCATATTGCAGACACGCTTCAGCAAGGCCGCAATCCGTCGCGGGGTCGATTTACCGTTCTCCAGCACAGCTTCGACGATCGGCTATGGGCAGCGCCAGACGAAAGACAGTGACAAATGGAAAGGGCATATGAGAACAATTATCATAGCAATCATCGCAGCACTTGCGGCGGCTACGAGTGTCATGGCTGCTGAACTGCCTCTAAAGCGTGTCGTGCTGTCGACGGCAGGATTGGCGCAATTCACACATGCAGGCGAGGTTGAGCCGGGCTCGACGCTGGAGCTTTCGGTGCGTCTGGATCAGGTCGATGATATGCTGAAAAGCCTGACCATCTTCGACCAGCAGAGCGCCATCGGCGGCGTGAGCCTTCCCGGCCGCGCGCCGCTCGAAGAATTATTCCGTGATTTGCCATTCGGACCGGATGCGCTGGAAAGCCTGCCGAACCTGCTCAACACGCTGGTCGGGTCCGAAGTCGAGATTGACGGTGAGACAAGTGCGAAGGGCCGCCTGCTTAAGGTGACCGAGGAAACTGTGCAGCTTCCTGATAGCGGCGGTCAGGCGGTGCAACATCGCCTGACATTGATGACGGAGACCGGTCTGGTTCAGGCGGTTCTGCAAAATCTCGGCTCGGTGCAGTTCACCAATGCCGAGACGCAGGCGCAGATCAACAAGGCGCTTGCAGGGATTGCGGAAAATCAGGCCAAGGAACGCCGCAAGCTCTCCATCAACCTGCTGGGCGAGAATGCGCGCGAGGCTGGCTTCAGCTATGTGGTGAGCGCTCCGGTCTGGAAGACGGCCTACCGGCTGGTACTGCCGCAGAATGAAGGCGACAAGGTTCGGCTGCAAGGCTGGGCGATCGTCGAGAACCTGACCGGAAATGACTGGAATGATGTCGAGCTGTCACTGGTCTCGGGCAATCCGGTTGCGCTGAAACAGTCGCTATACACCGCATTCTACGCTGACCGCCCGGAAGTTCCGGTCACCGTCGCGCAGCGGATCGTGCCGCGCAAGGACGAAGCCGACGCCGCCGTTCCTGCCGCTCCGGTTGCGCAGGAACAATATATGGCGAAACGGTCTTTGACCGGAAGATCAGGGGGAGGGATTGCTGGTGTCTTCGCCATGGAACGTGCCGAGGCCCCCACTGATCCGATCATGGATCAGGAGCTTGGCGGCGGCGCGCTGGCTGCGGAAGCGGAGGAAGCGAGCACCCAGATATCCTATCGTTTCCCGGAAAAGCTTACGCTGGCCAATGGCTCGACCATGATGGTGCCCTTTGTCGACCGCGAAATCAGCGCGTCAAGGGTTTGGCTCTATCAGCCCGACACGAACGCCCGCCATCCGCTGGCCTCCGTCAAGGTTGAGAACGATACCGAGACCGCGCTGCCGGCGGGCATCATAACCGCTTTCGACCGTACCGACAGTGGGCTGACGAATTTCGTCGGTGACGCGCAACTTCCGCTGACCACGAAGGGCGCATCAAAATTTGTGACCTTTGCGCTTGATGCAAAGACCGATATCCGCCGTATTGATAATGGCTTGCAGGTTACACGGCTTGGCAAAGCGGTGAATGGCGTCCTGACTATCAGTACCAAATCGATCCGCACGATCGACTATGAAATCACGCCGCCCGAAGAAGAAGACCGCAACGTCGTGATCGAGGAAGCCAGAATGGACGGCTGGAAGCCGGTTTCTTCGCTGGATCAGATTGAAATGACCGCGTCCAGACTTCGCTACGAAGTTGATGCGCCAAAAGGCGAGACCACCAAGGCGCAGCTCAGGCTGGAACGCGTCGATGATGAAAGGCTGCGTCTGTCGTCCCTGGCCCCACAGCAGCTTTACGCCACGCTGCGCGGCCTTCAGAATACTGGCAGCGTGCTGAAGAGTACCCTTGCCGAATTGAGCAAGCTTGTCGGCGCAATCAATGAAGCGGAACGCGAGAAGGCCGAGCTTGATGAAGAGATCAGGCAGATCTCCCGCGATCAGGAACGCATTCGGGAAAACCTGTCCGCCGTCGGTCAGACGTCAGATCTGGGCCGCCGCTATCTGGAAAGCCTGCGTCAGCAGGAGGATCGCCTTGCTGAAATCGGCACGGAAAAACGCAGGCTCGATACCAAAATTTCGGAGACCCGAGCTGAAGCTGCCGAGCTTTCCAATCGTCTGGAGCTTTAGAGCATAGGACCGAAAACTGGACGCCGGTTTTCGGATCAATCCGATGCTTGGGCAAAGAGATAGAGCGCCTCAGCCCGAAGCCGGTTAAAGATGTAGCGCTCTGAAGCCGTCTATCCGGCGATGGACAATAACGCAGGCGGGGCCTTCGAAGCCCCGCCTTCCGGCATTGAGGATTGGAACGATCAGCTTGCGCGCAGCGTCACCGGGGCAGGCGCTGGCTGCACCGGGAGTTTAACATAACTCTTGACCATTTCAGCCGGCTGCATGATACGCTTGCGAGGGAAGGTCACGCGAACTTCCGTTCCCTGACGAGGCTTGCTGCGCAGTTCCATTTTTCCGCCATGCAACGACGTCAGGCCCTTTACGATCGGCAGACCAAGACCGCTGCCGCCTTCGGTGGACTCCGCCGCAAGCGAGCCCTGGCCAAACGGGCTCATCACCCGAGGAATTTCCTTTTGCGGGATGCCCGGACCGCTATCCTTGACGCTCAGATATTGCTCGCCATGACGGGTAACGCCGGTCTGCAGCGTGATGACGCCGCGTTCCGGTGTGAACTTGATTGCGTTTGAGATCAGGTTAAGACAGATCTGGCGAACGGCCCGTTTCTCAGCCCAAAGGCGCGGCATGTCCTCGGAGAGATCGTCGATGATCTGCAAGGTCTTGGCGTTGGCCCGCAGGTTCAGCAGACGCTGGCAGTCCTCCATCATTTCGCTCAGATCGACCGGCTCTTCATGCAGTTCGTATCGTCCTGCCTCGATCCGCGACAGGTCGAGAATCTGGTTGATCAGGTTCAGAAGGTGTTCGCCGCTGCCGTGAATGTCTTCAGAATAGGATTTGTAGGTGTCACTGCCGATCGGGCCGAGCATCTCAGAGCGCATCATTTCTGAAAAACCGAGGATCGCGTTCAGCGGCGTTCGCAGCTCATGGCTCATATTGGCAAGAAATTTGGATTTTGCGAGATTAGCAGCTTCCGCCCGGATACGCGCTTCATCGAGAACCGCATTTGCCTGCTCCAGTTCCGCGACAAGCGCGTCTTTTTCCGCGCGATATTCAAGCATCGACAGGACATTGCGCTGCAAGCCATTGGCGAGGAACAGCAGATAGACATGTATGCCAATCGCAACGACAGCAAGGCTCCAGTAAAATGGATGTTCAGCAAGCAGAAAACGCAGGACCAGCGCCGCGGTCATCGGGATTGTGCCTGCATAGAAGATGCGCAGGACGGTTGCGGCAAACATGGTGCGCATCGCCACGACGACCATGATCGCAGCGAACAGGAAGAAAAAGGCGGAGCTTTGATTTTCGGGCGCGAGATCCACAAAGACGATGGAGGCCCAGGTGGTTGCGTATAGAAATTCTGCTGCAGCCAGATAACGGCGCCATAAACCGCAGTCGACATGCTTGCGCGGCGCCATCTGGAACCGGCGGCAAAGGAAGATCAGTATGCCTTTGGAGATGAAGACGGTCGCCAGCCAGAGCAGGAGTGCGTTGACTGGCGCCCAGGGGAGCAGGCCGACCGCTAGAACGATTGCCAGTGCAGGGATGGCGAGCGATGCCGTCAGTTCCGAGCGTACGAAAAACGACAGCAAATCATATTGGAAATCCGGGCGAGGTGACGGTCCGGATTTGAATTTGTCTCGCGTTTCGTTCAGGAATTTTGATGCGGCGGTAACGGCATTCGACGCCTTACGCAGTTTACCGGCATGGGAAGCACTGTAAGCACTCATACGCATGAACCTTTTCACGGCACTATCCGCTTTGTCGCCATTCCATTCGAACGATCGCTTAAGAGATCAAATTCCAGAACGCGGCTTTAATATGCAGATCACTTTGGGACGTTGCAGGTTTATTGCACGTCCTTCTTTAAGTTTAATTTAAGAGCGAAAAGGTAAACCCGGTTTTAAAGATGGTACGAAAATCATACAGAACACGAAAATATTTTCGCAGCCGTTGTAACGGCTATTTTTTCTTCTTTTTTTCTGCGTCGACGCGCACCCAGCCGTGACGCGTCAGTCGTTCCTGGGGCAGGAAGCGGGATTTGTAGGACATTTTCTTCGACTTTTCGATCCAGTAGCCGAGATAGACATAAGGCAGTCCGAGCGAGCGCGCATACTCGATATGTTCGAGAATGATGTAACTGCCCAGGCTCCGGTCGTGCAATTCGGGATCGAAGAAAGAATAGGCGAGCGAAAGGCCGTCGCTGAGGTGGTCGCAAAGGGCTGCGGCGGCCAACGGCATATCGCCGGTCACCGCGCTGCTCAGAAGCCGGGAATTGGATTTGCGGCGATATTCGGTGATGAAGGTCTCGACCGCGCTGTCTTCCACCATCATCGAATAATCCAGCACGGACATATCCGCCATGCCGCCATCATAATGCCGTTCGCTGATATAATCGCGGAACAGCGCATATTGCTCGGTCGTCGCTACCGCGCCCACGCGCTCATGTTCGAGATCGCCGTTCTGCTTCAGGATGCGGCGCATGGATTTCGACGCCTTGAATTCGTTCACGAGTATGCGGACCGAGACGCAGGCCTGACACCCGTCGCAATAGGGCATATAGGCGATATTCTGACTGCGGCGAAAACCTCCGCGCAGCAGATTATCGATCATCGCGGATGACTTGTCCGGGGTCAGATGTGTGAAGATCTTACGTTCGGACCGGCCCTCAAGATAGGGACAGGGTTGTGGCGCAGTTACGTAAAACTCAGGAAAACGTCGACCCTGTTCAGTCAAAACAGATCCTCGCTCTTCAAACTGTCATCCCTCATACGCCAACCGCCTAATTGTACAGTTTACGTGACACGATGCCCTTAAATCAAGTTCAGCTTTGTGAAACGGGCGGTCCGTTTCGTCGCTGCGACAGGGTAATTACATTAAATTGAATAATTATAAGGTTGTCACTATGGCCTAAATCCGCATGTGAGATGGTTAAACTTCCACAACAATCGATTGTCATGTCACAAGGCCGGGAACGGATCAGCCGTCAAGTCTGACAACTTTGAAACCGGCGAACTCCAGACAAGCGACAATCTCGACCGCATGCTCGCTATTTCGTGTTTCAATCCGCACATCCAGCGCAGTCCCTTTGGCTGGGACATGTAGAAACATGCGCCTGTGGAAAACTTCGAGGATGTTGGCTCCTGCCTGCCCGACAACCGTCGCAACCTTGCCGAGCATGCCCGGCTGATCGTCGATCTCAAGACGCAGCGATATGATCTTGTCTTCACGCTCAAGTCCGCGCTCCATGATCGAGGCCAGCATACGTACGTCAATATTCCCGCCGGAAAGCACAAGGCCAACCTTGCGTCCGCGAAACCGCTCCGGATAGGCCAGCAGCGCCGCCAATCCGGCTGCGCCAGCACCTTCGGCCATGGTCTGTTGTAACGAAAGAAAGGCAGAGATTGCGCGTTCGATCGATGTTTCGTTAACAGTCAGAATATCGGACGCCAGCGCGCAGATAATCGGAATGGCGTGGGCGCCGGCATTCTTTACCGCGATCCCCTCCGCAAGTGTTTGGCCGCCGCAATGGGCGGTCTCGCCTGCAATCGCTGCGATCATTGACGGATATAGCTCGGTTTCGACGCCGATGATCTCGATGCCCGGTTTGAGCTGTTTCATGGCCACGCAGCAGCCGGAAATCAGACCGCCACCGCCGATCTGGATAATCGCGTCGTCCAGGTCGGGCTGCTCTTCCAGCATCTCCATGCCGACTGTGCCCTGGCCGGCCATGATGTATGGGTCATCATAGGGATGAATGAAGATAAAGCCGTGCTCCTGGCAAAGCTCCCGCGAGCGCGCCTGAGCTTCAGCCAGATTCTGCCCGGCGAGGACGACTTTCGCTCCAAAGGCTTCGGTGTTGCTGACTTTAACGTTAGGTGTGCCTTCCGGCATGACGATCGTCGCCTGTATGCCGAGCTGGCGCGCGCGCGAAGCGACTGCCTGGGCGTGATTGCCCGCCGACATCGAGATGACGCCGCGCGCTTGCTCCTCCGTGGTTAGCGACCGCATCTTGACCAGCGCGCCGCGATCTTTGAACGAACCGGTCGTCTGAAGGTTTTCATATTTGACGAAAACCTCCGCACCAGTGAGTTCGGAGAGCTTGGGGGCTGGCAGTGTCGGCGTTCGCAGACACTGCCCATAGATTATTTTGGTTGCTTCGAAGATATCACGATAGCTGATCGCGAATGTATCTTTTGCGCGCAAATGTGCCAGTGTGCTCATTCATCGATATTACGGCGTTGCGCGCTCAGCTTCTATCGTAAAAATCAGGCTTTTAGCTTACGGGCGGCTTCAATTGCGAAATAAGTCAGGATCCCGTCCGCGCCCGCTCGTTTGAACGCCATAAGGCTTTCCATGATTACGCGGTCGCGGTCCAGCCATCCATTACTGACAGCCGCCATCAGCATCGCATATTCGCCGGAGACCTGATAGGCGAAGGTCGGCGCGGCAAAGGTGTCTTTCACGCGGCGGACGATATCGAGATAGGGCATGCCGGGTTTGACCATGACCATGTCCGCGCCTTCCTCAAGATCGAGCCCGACCTCGCGCAGCGCTTCGTCGGTATTGGCCGGGTCCATCTGATAGGTGCGCTTGTCGCCTTTCAGCATAGAGGAGGAACCGACGGCATCGCGGAAAGGTCCATAGAAGGCGGAGGCGTATTTGGCGGCATAGGCCATGATAAGCTTGTTTTTGAAGCCGCGCGCTTCGAGAGCTTCGCGAATAGCGCCGATGCGGCCATCCATCATGTCCGACGGTGCGATGACATCGCATCCCGCTTCAGCCTGAACCAGAGCCTGGCCGGTCAGAACCTCGATCGTTTCGTCATTGGCAATTTCATCCCCGCGCATGATGCCGTCATGACCGTGCGATGTGTAGGGATCGAGCGCAACATCGCAGATGACGCCAATCTCGGGAACGGCAGCCTTGATGGCGCGGACGGCGCGGCACACCAGATTGTCCGGATTGACAGCTTCGGATGCCTGATCGTTGCGTAGGCCGAATTCCGTATAGGGAAAAAGAGCAATTGCCGGAATGCCGAGATTTGCAGCCTCTTCTGCGGCGGCGACGGCGAGATCAATGGACAGCCGTTCGACACCGGGCATTGAGTCGACCCCAACGCGCTGGTTTTCGCCTTCCAGCACGAATAGCGGCCAGATCATATCGCTGGCTGACAGGCTGTTCTCCCGGACAAGTTCGCGCGTCCATGCCGACTGCCGCAGGCGGCGCATTCGAGTCGCCGGAAAACGGGCGCCGCTTCGGGGCAAGGCTCTGTTTGCCGGGATGGATGAATCGAACTGCTTATCGGATGGGGAATATGTCACGGCTTCAAACCTGCGATGAATTGTTGAAATGACCTATCAGGCCCGAGTTGCAAGGGCAATGGTTGCTTGACGATTAGCTAAACAAAACGCCCGTTTTGTGTACTTACGGATTTTTCATATAGGCGTTGTTCATCCGGTATCGCTATGTATTCCCCGCAATTTATTGCGAATGGAAAATTGTTCTCTTAAGAGGAAATCATAAATGTCGCTCATCAAAGGAGTATCCGCATTGGGGTTTGGACGATCAGCCGTCCTGTGTGCGTTCATGCTGGTCTGGAGTTCGGGGATGGCCAGCGCTCAGAACCGCGCCGAATTCTGCAATGAATATGCGGAAAGCGCCGTCGATCAGAACAAGGCCAATACTGACCGCGACTGTAACTTCAACGGTCCGCGCTGGTCCAACAACCGCACCCGGCATTTCGCGTGGTGTATGCTCTTTCCACGTCAAGCTGAAGCCGAGCAGGATGCCCGCAAGGAGAACCTCAGGGAATGCCGTCAGGATGCGCGCCGCGAACGCCGTAAGGAGCGCCGCCGCGAAGCTGCCGGCAAGCGCGCAAGTTGCGATACCTACGCCAAGACGACAATGGTCCAGGCGGAAGCGAACCGGAAATATGAATGTGGCTACAAGGGTGGCGAATGGAGAGCAAAGGAGCGCCCGCATTTCCGTTGGTGCATGGGTGCGCGCCGCAAATATCTGGCGGACGAAATCCGCTACCGTCAGGCTCAGCTTCAGAAATGTTTCGACAAGCTTGGCGACTATGATGACGAACGAAATGATCGTGGTTACCGCCAGCGCCGCTTCTGATGGCTAAACGTGGCTGATGAAAGTTAGAGTGCGGCTTCGGCCGCACTTGTCCTTTAGCGGCAATAATTGCCGTTGCGGCGCTTGGTCATGTCCAGATGGAAATGATCGCGGTGCGCTGCATTTGCTTCCGGACCGAGCACGGTTCCAAAGATTTTGCACGCGCCCTCGTGAATTTCTTTCAGAAACCGGCTTTCCGGCGTTTCCC
Source organism: Hyphomicrobiales bacterium (assembly GCA_019634405.1). GTDB lineage: Bacteria > Pseudomonadota > Alphaproteobacteria > Rhizobiales > Rhodomicrobiaceae > JAHQVI01. The sequence continues at coordinate 4,926 of JAHQVI010000237.1, read as the reverse complement.
CTTCCCAGCCTTTTGCTATCGTGATCTGCTTGCCGCCGGCCGTGATGAAACCGGACAGATCCAGCGCATTGAAAAATGCGTGTTGGCTCATCCTCTGCGCTGGATCGTTGTAGCGCGTGCGGCAATGATATGACGCGACGTTGATGACGCCGGCGATCGCCGAATTCAGATGGGTCTTGGCGCTCGGCTGCACAATTTCCGCCATCCAGCGATGAAACCGGGACGCCATTTGGCAATTCAGCTTGGCGGCGGGCCGTATCGAGACAGTCGGGCTGGCTCTGACGGCGGCCAGTTCGATCGGCGCAGGCGTTCCGCAAACGCCGTTACGGACAGGTTTGAGAGGTTCGAATTCGAATAAGGCGTCAGCCAGAAGATTTTCGCATTGCGCATTGGCCCTGGTGATTTCTTCGGCGCTCCATTCTTCCGGCAATGGCGCTGGCCCGGCAGGTCCGCTATGTTTGACGTCAGATTTGGCTGGGATGGGTTTTCTCTTCGGCAGGGGCGGGAGATCTGCCTTATCCGTCTTGAACGGAGAGGCGTTGGGGATCTGCGGCGTATCTTCGGCCGTGTCCCGGTTGTTTTCATCCCCGCCTTCCTCACCTTCCCACTCCGCCTCATCGGGAGCGTGTAGGGCGGCGTCTGCCTTGGTCTTCTTATCGGCACCCGCCTCTGTTTGCGGTTTCCGCTCCGGAATGGCCGGTATGACGGGGCTGGTCATTGGCGCCGGTAAATTCGCGGTGTCATTCTGGGCGCCGGTTCCCGGTGCAAAGGCGACGGCCATCGCCAGCGTTGCGGTGATCAAAATCAGGCCGAATATGATTTTCGCAAACAGAATCCTGTCGTGTGTGCTGGCAGTTTCGCTTGTGCGTTGCGCATGCCGTTGTATAGGCTGCGGCCGAAAGCCCTCATTTGCCTGTCTTCCGGCATTCTTCGATATCCGCAATTTCAAGGGAAACAATGTCAGAAATCTCCACCAACGCCAATTTGGTTCTGATCCGCGAGGAAGGCCGGGCCGGACTGATTACGCTCAACAACCCCAAAATGCTCAACGCCTTGACGCATGACATGCTCGCGCCGATCCATGCGGCATACATCAAATGGGCGTCGACGCCGCGCGTTTACGGTATCGTACTCGATGCCGTCCCCGGGCGGGCCTTCTGCGCCGGCGGCGACATTCGCGCAATGGCCCAATTGATCAAGAGCGATCTTGCCGTTGCAGAACAATTCTTTCGTGATGAATATCAGCATAACTGGGCGTTGGAATGTTTCACAAAGCCGAATGTTTCGTTGATCAACGGTTTTGTCATGGGCGGCGGGGCAGGGTTGTCCCGCTACGGCACGCATCGTGTCGCCGGTGAGAATTTCGTTTTCGCCATGCCGGAGACTAAGATTGGATTTTTCCCCGATGTTGGCGGCACTTATTTTCTTCCCAGATTTCCCGGCGAGACCGGGATGTATCTCGGGCTGACCGGGGCAAGCATCGACCGCGCCGATGCCTATTGCACCGGCTTCGCAACCCATTGTATCGACAGCAGTCAGTTTGATCTGATCCGTGAGGCGATGATTGAGGGCAGCCCGGTTGACGCCGTGCTCGACGGGCTGCATCGGAATCCGGGGGATGCGAATCTGGCGCGAATGCAACCTGTGATTGACCGAATCTTCGCCGCAGACAGCGTTGAGGGGGTCATGTCCCGGCTTGACGCTGAAAGTGGCGTGCATGCGCATTGGGCGGCGGAAACGGCTGCAAATCTGCGGCAACGATGTCCTTTGAGCCTCAAGGTCGCCTATCGCGCTTTGCGGGAGGGCGGGAATATGGAAAGCCTCAGGGATGATCTGCATATGGAATATCGTCTGACCAGCCGTTTCCTGCGTGGGGGGACGATGTATGAGGGCGTTCGCGCGGCGCTGATCGACAAGGACAACAAGCCGGTCTGGCAGCCAGCCGAACTCTCCGAGGTGAGTGACGCCATGGTTGACGCCTATTTTGCTCCCCTCGGCGATGGCGAACTGGAATTGAAGGATTATTGGAAACTCGTCGTTTAGCCGCGCGGGCCGGTAACCCGACACCTTCGTCTCTATCCTTTGTCCGGCAATTTTCCACACATATTTACACAATATGTGAACAGATCCGCCTAACTAATTGCCAAAAACTATAAAAACGCAAGATAGTACAATTTTAGCTTGTATAATTAAGTTCAATTTAGCAAATTACACGCTTAGGTAGCGATTATCAGTCGTTATCAAAATCAAGGGGCGCGTAATGAGCGTAGTTTTGGATTATTCGTCGACGGAAACGACCCAGGAGGCCAGTCCGTTGATGAGTCAATATCTTATGTCGTTGAAGATTGTTGAGCGTCTGCACCGGCTTCTGCTTGACGTCGTGAAGGCCGAATTCGAGCGTGAAGGCCGCAATGACGTCAATGGCGTGCAAGCCTTGCTGCTCTATAATATCGGCGACACCGAGCTTACCGCGGGCGAAATCCGCACGCGCGGATATTATCTGGGCTCCAATGTCTCCTACAATCTCAAAAAACTGGTCGACAGCGGCTATATTCATCACCAGCGTTCAAAGACCGACCGTCGCTCCGTTCGCGTGCGTCTCACGCCGAAAGGCAAGGATGTCTACAACATTGTCAGCGGGTTGTTCGAGCGTCAGCTGACCATGATCGAGAAGGTCGCCGGATTATCCCTGAACGATCTCAAGGCCATGAACGAACATCTGTCCCGGCTGGAACGTTTCTGGGGCGATCAGATCCGTTACCGCCTGTAGATCCCGGTGTGGTTGCCGAGTCAATAATGCGGAGGCTCTGCGAGCTTCGCCAGTGAGCAAGAAGCGGCTGCGCGGTTGAACGTTGCATAAAATCAACGTTGCACGGTGTAAATCGGGGCGACGACGGCCGAGCTTGATTTTGGTCACGATTTCCCACAGTTTGTTAACGCGGTCATGTGCAGTTTTGCGCAAATGAACAGGCGCAGATTTGGCAGGCGGACTGCATGATCGCCCGGTTGGGGATAGAAAGGCTGATGGTATATGAAATCCCGCTCCTTTGTCAGGACGGGGTTAATACTGTTTGGCGGCCAAAATATAGATCAACGCTTGCGCATGCGGTTGAGGGACTTCATGAGATATTTTTGGGAGTAGGGGACAGTGTTAGTATTTCGTCGGTCGGCAAGCCTTTCTTTTGTTTTTGCCGCGAGCATGGCGCTTGCGGGCTTTGCAACTGCCCCTGCCGCTCAGGCTCAGCAGGTTGCGTCCATTGATAACTGGTTGGATTTTGGCGACAGCAACAAGACAGCCTACCGTCCCAAGCCAAGCGCGGCTCCCAGCTATACAGTGGAACTCAAGCGTGGCTTCCCGACGATTTCATCAGTCAACATTGAATATATGCGCGCCGCGATCAAGAAATTCAGCGCAATAGTCAAAGCTGGCGGCTGGAAGAAGCTGCCGATTGCGGAGTTGAAGCCGGGCGCTTCGGGAAAGGCCGTTGTGGCGTTACGCAATCGTCTCAAGGCCGAAGGTCTTCTGTCAGACAGCGGCCCCTCGTCATCCTATTACGATTACTATCTGGAAGAAGCCGTTGAAGCGGCTCAAGCCCGCCACGGCCTTACGCCAACCGGTATTCTCAACAAGCGAACGATCCTGGCCCTGAATGTTTCGGCGCGCGAACGCCTTGCCCAGCTTCGCACCAATCTCAGCCGTCTTAAATCCCTGTCTGCGCCGCAAAAGGGCCGCTATGTGATGGTGAACATCCCGGCCGCGCAGATCGAGGCTGTCGAGAATAATGAAGTTGTGTCACGCCATGTTGGCGTCGTCGGACAGATCGGACGTCAAACGCCCATTTTGCAGTCCCAAATCCACGAGATCAATTTCAACAAGGACTGGCTGCTCCCGCCAACCGTGATCAAGGAAGATTTGCTGCCTAAGGCGCGCGTCAAGAATGGCTACAAGATTTTCGAGCGCTACGGCATCGACGTTTACGCCGATTACGACGCCTACCGCCGCGGCAAACCGCTCAACCCGAAAGACATCAACTGGTCGAGAGCTGGTTTGGGAAGCTATTTCTTTGCGCAAAAGCCGGGCAAGGATAACCCGTTGGGTTTCCTGAAGATCAATTTCCATAATGCGCATGCCGTCTATATGCACGATACGCCGTCCAAAACGATCTTCTCACGGAATTTCCGTGCTGAAAGCTCCGGCTGCGTGCGTATCCAGAATATCGGCGCGCTTGCAAGCTGGCTGCTGCGCGGTCAGGGATGGGATGAGAGCCGCGTAAATGGCATCAAGAAGAGCGGTGAAACGCTGAATGTCGACGTCAAAGACCGCGTGAAGCTGTATTTCGCCTATGTTACGGCCTGGGCGACGCCTGACGGCAGAGTGCATTTCCGCCGTGACCTTTACAAGCGTGACGGGGTGAGCGCGACGGCTTCCGCATACTGAGCAGGACCAGCTTCCAGCCTTTTTTCACGACCGGGAAACGCCTCCTTGCGGGGCGTTTTTTCATGACGTTGGGATCTGTGTGACGCAGGCTTGCCTGGAATGAGCGTATGGCTTATGGCTTTTGGTCTTTCGGCCCGTTGGCTGCGTACGCTTGAATGTGAACTTGACGTTCAAAACCAGATCAGGACCAATTATCATGACTGCTCCCGGCAATGCGGCTTTGCCGCCATTGCATGGTGCGTCCAGCCCTGAACCAGGTTGGACCCGCGAAATCTTGGCCATGTTCAGCTTGGCCTGGCCTCTGATTGTCGCCCAGCTTGGCCAGATCGCGCTTATGACCACCGACGCGATCATGATGGGATGGCTTGGTGCGCTGTATTTCGCGGCCGGAACGCTGGCGGTTTCGGCGATGCATATGTTCGTCAATGTCGGCATGGGGATCGTTTCCGCGGTACCGCCGCTTGTGGCGCAGGCCAAGAGCGCCAATG
>JAHQVI010000236.1 GCA_019634405.1 Hyphomicrobiales bacterium | reverse complement strand
GGTGTGCCGTTATACCTGCTTTTTATTGGCTGGCTTAGCCAGATTGGTCCCCGGGCAGCGCGGGTGTTTCAGGCGCTTTTCATTCCACTTGTATTGCTAAGTGCAGGCGTTTTTCTATTCGAAGTGCTGACCCAATATAGCCTGACCGTGGCCGGAGACCCAGAAGTCACGCCAGAGAATTTGAAGTTTTATAAGTCCAGAATCGAGGCCAATATTTCCCACGGAATCAGCGTCATCTTTCTTATGGCAGGCCCTGTTACGATGTATCTGCTCCAAAAAAAATCCACAGCCCCGCTGGCGCTGGCCTTATTCGCTACCCTAGTGCTTATCGCCATAATATTTTCCCACGCGGCCACGATAATTGCGCTGATTTTCGCGGCGCTGGTTTTCTTACTCTGCCAAAAATCTCCCCGTATGGCGTTCGCTTGCGTGATTGGTGCCGCCATGCTGTTGATCACTGCGGGGCCTCTTTTGGGATGGATGGCCAGCGGAATGGCCGCAGAAACAAAAGCGGGCCTGCCTTTTTCTTGGGAATGGCGGGTGGAAAGCTGGGCCTATATTTACGAAAATCTACTCCCGCTCACCCTGTGGGGGCATGGTTTTGATAGCCTCCGCGCCGTCACGGAAACCACGAACTTACGCGGATTTGAAGATCTCCCCATCGTGCCTATGCACGCCCACAATATTGGCCTGCATATCTGGTATGAAACCGGGCTTATCGGCGTAATCCTGGCTAATATTATCCTCGGCCTTTCCGCGCGAGCTATTTGGCGTTCAAATATTCCCGCGCCCCGCATCGCCGTCTTCGCGATGATTGGCGCAGTCGCGCTGACTTATAGCGCGTTGTCGTATAGCCCGTGGTCGGATTGGTGGCTGGGCGCGATTTGCTTTGCCTTTGGCGCAGCGCAGCTGGTCGGGCGGACTAAAGCGCCGCTTTAAGCGCGTCGATCAAATCCGTTTTTTCCCAAGTGAATGTTCCGTCTTCTCCGGGCTCACGTCCAAAATGTCCATAGGCGGCCGTTTTGGCATAAATTGGGCGGTCAAGTTTCAAATGATCGCGAATACCGGCGGGAGTTAAGTCCATGACCTTAGGTAAAATCGCCTCAATCTGGTCACCCGCAATCGGGTTCTTATCATCTACGTTGACATAGATAGATTGCGGCAGGGCCACACCGATCGCGTAAGAGATTTGAATATCAACCCATGGCGCGAAACCCGCCGCGACAATGTTCTTGGCCAGATAGCGCGTGGCATAGGCCGCGCTGCGGTCAACCTTTGTCGGGTCTTTGCCGGAAAACGCGCCGCCGCCATGCGGCGCCGCCCCGCCATAGGTGTCGACGATGATCTTGCGTCCGGTCAAACCGGCGTCGCCGTCAGGTCCGCCGACGACAAAACGGCCGGTTGGATTGACGTAAAGTTCGTCTTCGGCGGGCATCCAGCCTTCCGGCAGAACGTCGGTCACAAAGCCGCGTACGAGTTCGCGGATCTCTTCCTGGCTTGCATTCTCAGTATGCTGAGTTGAAACCACGACCGACGTCGCCTTGACGGGTACGCCATTTTCGTAAAGCAGCGTGACCTGACTCTTGGCGTCCGGGCCAAGCAACGGCGCTGCGCCGCTATGGCGGGCACTCGCCATGTCCTGAAGAATGCGGTGGGAATAGTGGATCGGCGCGGGCATGAAATCTTCGGTTTCGGTACAGGCATAGCCGAACATGATGCCCTGGTCGCCTGCGCCCTCATCCTTTTGGTCCGATGCGTCCACGCCCTGCGCAATGTCGCTCGACTGTTCGTGCAAATAGCACTGAAAATCGAGCTCGCGCCAGTCGAAGCCTTCCTGTTCATAACCGATCTGCTTGACGCATTCGCGCGCAGCCTGTTCGATAACCTCGTCATTGACGCTGGACGGTCCCCGCGTCTCGCCTGCAAGAACAACGCGATTGGTGGTTGTCAGCGTTTCAACGGCGGCGCGCGATTGAGGATCGGCAGCCAGAAAGAGATCGACGACAGCATCAGAAATACGATCGCATACCTTGTCAGGGTGACCTTCAGAAACGGATTCGCTGGTAAACAGATATTGCTGTCGAGACACTCAACCTCCCCTTTAATGCTGTTGATGGAATAGCAGCAAATAGATAGACGCTCACATGCCTGGCATGCAAGCGCCTAAAGCGTTAGGAGACTGCCCGGGCGTTGTTAATCGGCCGATTCTGTGGCGACCGCCCGTAGGTTAGTGGCCTCGATCGCAATGTCGGCGCTCAGTGCGCGGACGAGTTCGACAACCCTTTTTCTGACCTTCGGATCCGTGATTTTGACGAAGGCTTTATTTAGCTCCAGCCCGTCCCGGCTGTTCAGAAAATCGAGTAAATATGCTTCTGTCTTTGACTCGTTAAACCCGCCATTCGCTTCGTTATCTCGGCCTGAAACATCGAACGGAGCGTCTTCAAAAAAGAACTGCACAGGCACATCGAGTATTTTCGAAAGTTGATAAAGCCTGCTGGCGCCGATCCGGTTTGTGCCTTTTTCGTATTTCTGGATCTGCTGGAAAGTAAGCCCCATTTGCTCGCCCAGCTTCTCCTGGCTCATACCTATGACCATACGTCGCAGACGAACCCTGCTCCCAACATGAATATCCATCGGATTGGGCTTTCGCCCTTGGCTCTCAAGGCGGGTTTCACCACCCACCGGTTGTAGTTGTTCGCGTGCCATTGTCCCGTACGTGCCCTGGTTCCCAATAGTTTTGCCTCGCGCAGAAGCTGATATGTCAGAAGACTGCGAGCTATGGTTGTAGTCCCCATTTGCGGCATTGGTCAAGAAATAATAAACTCAACCAAAGGTTGTAAATGAGATTTTGCTACCTTAGATAGAATTTCTATGACTATGGTTAAGCTGAAATACTCGTAATGCTTGATTATGAGTTAACTACTCAACTTGAATTACAAATCTATACAATAATACGCTTAGAAAGGCCAAGAGCATTAAGCATTTTTCCCCCCAATGAGTGAATAGGGTTGGCTCAATCGCAACAGGCAGACCGGATTCAAGCACCTCCATCCGGTTTAGCGGCAATTTCGCTCGTATACGGCCATGGGCATCGATAATCGCGCTGACGCCGGTATTTGCCGCGCGTATCACAGGCAGCCCCTTTTCGATGGCGCGCAAACGCGTCTGGTGCAGATGCTGGTAGGGGCCGGAGGTCGGGCCGAACCATGCGTCATTGGTGATGTTGAGAATCCAGCCGGGACGTTGTCCGTTCGCCGCCGCCATCGAAGGGAAGATGGCTTCGTAACAGATCAGAGGCAGAAAGGGCGGCGCGCCGGGCGGTGAAAGCAATTTGCGTTCGCCGCCTGCGGCAAAACCGGTATTTGCGTGGGTCAGCTGCTTGATCCCAAGCGCTGTGAGGATCTCTTCGAAAGGCAGATACTCACCGAACGGGACGAGATGGATCTTGTCGTATTTGTCATCGATCTCACCATCGGGGTTGACGACAAACAGGCTATTATAGACATCGCCTACAAGAAAACGGCCATCATCCCGCCTTTGCCCGACGACCCGCTCTCCGCCGAGGATGAGCGTCCGCTCGCCAGCTGTAAGCTGTGACAGCGCCGCTCTGGCGTCCGGCTCGAAGATGTGTTCATTCATCATAAAGATAAAAGGCACAGATGATTCGGGCCAGATTAGGTGTGTTGTTTCATGTTTGCTACTTTTTGGTGTTTTTTTGTTGCTAAGATCCAGATAACGCTTGAAAATCCAGCCGCGATTTTCTGGAAGCCATTTCTCTGACTGAGGAATATTGGCCTGAATAAGGCGAAGTTGGACGCCCGGAACGAACTCTTTGGCCGCATTTGCGAGCCGCGTCTGTCCCCAGATATAGCCGCTCAAAAGCACGATGCCGCATATTGCGGGCATCAACCAGTATCTGCCGTTTCTGGTGTTGTTGGAGAACAGGGCGGCCGGGCTGGCGAAGATCAGCAAGGCAAGCAGCGTCAGGCCGTAAACGCCAAAAAGTGCAGCGTTCTGTGCTAAGGCGTCGTTGCTGGCCAGCGCGTAGCCCCAGATGTTCCAGGGAAACCCCGTCAATATGTGCCCGCGCAGCCAGTCCGCGGCAAAGAAGGTTGCTGAGAACAGGAAGATGCGGCTGCTGCCCGGCCGCCAGAAGCGGATCGAGATGGCGGTTGCGATTGCGGGAAAGAGCGCCAGCGCGGCCGGAAAGGCAAGAACAGGCAGCGGCATTAGCCAGGCGAATTTTTCTGCTTCAATAACGAATGCGAAGCCCAGCCAGTAAAAACCGGCAACGAAAAAGCCAAAGCCAAAGAACCAGCCTGCGGTAAAGCCCCTGCGCCAGCGCGGCTTGGCCGTGTCGCTCCCCGCGACGCCGTCAAGCAGCCAGATCAAACAGGGCAGGGTGATGAAAAGCGCTGGCCATAGGTGAAACGGCGCAAAAGCAAATACGGAAATCGCTCCGAGAGCAACGCTCGTAACCGCGCGCTTCCAACCTTGCAGGGTGGCGATCCGGTTTGGAAGGCCGCCAGCTTGCAAGAAAGCGAATGTTGAGTTTCGACCGCTAAGCGCCACCCTTGCCTCCATTCGTTGACATCTTCGCATGGCCGACCAGCAGCAAGATGACAAGACGAAATAATTGCTTATGGCGCTGACAGCCGCGAAAGCCGCCAATCGGCGTTCGCAGATTTCAGCTGTGGCGAGAGAGATGAGCGGGCCGGATCGATGTGAGGCGCATCGCTCGGTATCCGCTGTTTTGCGCATGCGTCAGAGCGATAGCCGTGACGCGGCGCCGATGGCAGGACGCAGACAGGCTTTGGAGGACCTCGCGCTGGATGGCGCTAGGCGCTTGTCTCGATGCGCAGCCTCTTCACGCGGCGCCGGTCTGCGTCGAGGACTTCGAGATTTACGCCGGCCGGATGCCGGAGCACTTCGCCGACCTTGGGGACGCGGCCAAGCATCGTGAATACAAGTCCGCCAAGCGTGTCGACCTCGTCATAACTCTCCAGATCGAGAGACAGACCGATCTTTTCCTCGATATCCTCTATTTCGACACGCGCATCCGCAATCAGCGCGCCAGCGTCGGCCTTGAGCAGCAACGGCTCGTCATCCGCATCATGCTCGTCTTCGATATCGCCGACGACTTCTTCCAGCAGATCCTCGATTGAAACCAGCCCGTCCGTGCCGCCATGTTCGTCAATGATCAGAGCAAGATGGATATGACGGTTTCTCATGCTGAACAGGAGGTCGATCGCCTGCATGGACGGCGGTACATAGATCAGCTCGCGCACAATCCCGATATCGGCAATCGTCTTTGTCAGGTCAGCCCCGCCAAGGTTGAGCGCTTTTGCGCCTTCCGGATTACCTTGCGCGACCAGCCAGCCCATCATGTCCTTGACGTGAACCATGCCGACCGGCTTGTCCAGCGTATCGTGATAGACAGGCAGGCGGGAATGGTTGGCTTCGGCAAAAATGCCCAGCAGCGCGGCAATCGTGGTGTCCTGGTCAACCGCGACAATGTCCCCGCGCGGAACCATCACATCCTCGGCACGCAAATCCTTGAAGCCGAGCATGTTCTGCAGGATTGCCTGTTCCTCATTGCTCAGCGACCCGTTCGTATCGTTGCGCAGGGCTTCGGCGATGATGGCGCGGGCGTTATGCGGTCCTGAAAAACCAACCCGCGACGCAAGCCGGTCAATCCAGCTTTCGCCTGTTTCAGCTTTCTCGGGCGAAGAGACTTCATCGTAATTATTGCTGAAAGCCATGATATGTCTTATTGCGCCGGTAATGGCGCATCGTCCTCAACTATATGATAGGGATCGGAAATGTCGAGATCGGCGAGTATGATGCGCTCCAGCGCCTCCATGCACTCCGCCTCTTCCTCAGTGTCATGACCGTAGCCCGCCAGATGCAGAAGCCCGTGCACGGTCAGATGCGCCAGATGGTCGAGAGGCTGCTTGTTCTCGTCATTGGCCTCGCGCATGACAGTTTCATAGGCAATGATGATATCGCCAAGCGGCTCCGGGTCATCGCTGTAGTGATGGCCCGAGAAGGGGAAGGACAGAACATTTGTGGGTCTGGGCTTGCCGCGGAACGAAGCGTTCAGCTCGGTGACGGCCTCGTCAGATGACAAAAGCACCGTGACCTCGCGGCTCGCCAGCACGATCTCCTGGCCAATCGCCGCTTCACAGGCGCGCGCGACGAGCGCTTCAACACCATCGAGCGCCGCCCATTTTTCATATTCGATGAGGATGTAGGGACTAGGTCCGGGGTCATCATCTGCCGTCTGGTCCGCATCTTGCGGCTTTACGGCAATCACAACCGGATTATTTGACATTTCAGACATGTGTCATTTTTTGCGAAATCACGAAGCTTTACCAGCCTTGTCATACGCCTCCACAATTTTCGTTACCAGCTCGTGACGCACCACATCCGCCGAGCTGAACGGGATATGGGCGATGCCATCAATCGATTCCAGTAGCCGAATTGCTTCGTTTAGACCGGAAGTCATGCCAGCAGGCAAGTCTATCTGAGAAGGGTCACCAGTGACAACCATTTGACTGCCTTCGCCGAGACGGGTCAAAAACATTTTCATCTGCATCGAGGTGCAATTCTGTGCTTCATCCAGGATAATTGCGGCGTGGCTCAATGTGCGGCCACGCATAAACGCCAGTGGAGCAATTTCGATTACGCCGCTTTCCAGTTCTCGCTCAACCTTCTCGGCTGGCAAGACATCGTAGAGAGCATCGTAAAGAGGGCGTAAATAAGGATCGACCTTTTCCTTCAGATCACCTGGAAGAAATCCAAGTCTTTCGCCCGCTTCGACTGCGGGGCGCGACAGGATCAGGCGCTCGACGTCGCCGCGCTCCAGCCGGGCGGCGGCGTGCGCGACGGCCAGATAGGTCTTGCCGGTGCCGGCCGGCCCCGTTGCGAAGATCATCTCGGTCGATTTCAGCGCGTCAATATAGGTCGACTGCATCGGCGTGCGCGCGGAGATGAGCTTTTTGCGTGTGCGCAGTTGCCCGGCGCTGGCCTTTTCGCGGCCGTCGCCATCAAGGCTCATTCCGTTCTGCGCGTGCCGGATCGCGCCGTCAATGTCGCCGAGACCGATATTTTGTCCCGCCTTAAGTCGTTCATAAAGCGAGCGCAAAACATCATGCGCGATGGCGCAGCCGGTTTCGGAACCGCTCACCACAACCACATTGCCATGCGCCACCGCCTCGATTCTCAGCTTTTCCTCTAGCATGGAGAGGTGGGCGTCGAATTCGCCAAGAAGATCCGTCAGAAGCCGGTTATCGTCGAACGGGATTTCCGTGCGGAACTGTTTTTTGTTCTTTTGCGCGCTTTTTGAGCGGCTGCGTGGAGGTTGAGGTGCAGTATCGCGCAATTGGGCCAATATTCTCTCCTGATTAACCTGCTATTGACGCAAAAGCGTGCCGGCGGTTTCGCCGGAAGCAGGAGGGGCCGAATTTATGTGCACTTTAGTCTCTTTCGTTCCAGATATTATGACACCGCTCAAGCTGTTTGCACTACTTTCCGTAATATCCGCAAGTACGATTTGACCAATTTCTCCGCCATGATCTGTGACATGCACAGGCTGAAGGTAGGGTGAACGCCCTGCCAGCTGTCCGGATTTGCGGCCCGGTTTTTCAAGCAGAACCGGCAGTGTGCGCCCGATTTGAGCGGCGTTAAAGGCTTTTTGTTGCTCGGCGAGCAATGATTGAAGGGTTGCGAGCCGCTCCGACTTCGCCGCCTCGGGAATCTGATCGTCCATCGTTGAGGCGGGCGTTCCCGGGCGCGGGCTGTATTTGAACGAATAGGCCTGGGCGAAATTTACCTCCCGCACGACCTGCATCGTTTCTTCAAATTCAGCGTCGGTTTCGCCGGGAAACCCGACAATGATATCGGTCGACATGGCGATGTCCGGCCGGGCTTGGCGGATGCGCTCGATCAGCCGCAGATAGTGAGCCGCCGTGTGCTTGCGGTTCATCGCCGCCAGGATGCGATCGGCTCCAGCCTGAAAGGGCAGGTGCAGATATGGCATCAGCGCGGGAATGTCGCGATGGGCGGCGATCAGATCATCGCCCATATCGGCGGGATGGCTCGTTGTATAGCGCAGACGGGCCAAGCCGGGAATGTCAGCCAGCGCCTCTATCAGCCGTGCAAGCGTCCAGCCCCTGCCATCCGCGCCATCGCCCATATAGGCGTTGACGTTCTGGCCGAGCAGCGTGATTTCGCGAACGCCGAAACCGGCAAGACGTCTGGCTTCTTCGAGAATATCGGCTGCGGGTCGCGAAAATTCCGCCCCGCGCGTATAGGGTACGACGCAGAATGTGCAGAACTTGTCGCAACCTTCCTGCACGGTCAGAAACGCGGTGGGGGTCCGCTGCCGCGCACGTTCGGGCAGGCTGGCGAATTTGTCTTCGGCAGGGAATTCCGTATCGACGGCTTTTGCGCTCTTTTGCCCGTCGCGCAGCAGGTCCGGCAAGCGATGATAATTCTGGGGGCCTACGACCAGATCGACGACCGGCGCGCGGCGGATAATCTCCTCGCCTTCGGCCTGCGCAACGCATCCGGCAACTGCGATCTTCATATTCGCGCCATTTGCCCGCCGTTCATTCTGTAGCAGGCGTAAGCGGCCCAGTTCCGAATAGATCTTTTCGGCGGCCTTTTCACGAATATGGCAGGTGTTCAGCACGACCAGATCGGCCGCTGCCGGATCGTCGGTTTCCTCATAGCCTTCAGGCGCCAGCGCCTCCGCCATCCTGACCGAATCGTAGGCGTTCATCTGGCAGCCATATGTCTTGATGTGAACTTTTCTGGTCACGGTTCTTTCATCCGCCGGTCAACTCGCAAGGTCGGCATTGTCTTTCTGTTCGATTAGACCATGCGCAGGAGCGCTTCGTCCCGTCAAGAGTTGTGAAAAATCGTGGCGCACGCGTCCGAAGGCGTGAACGGCGAGCTGCTTGCGATCGCCGACATCCTTGATGGATATGGGCTCGCCGAGCCGCACCCTTACGTCGACCGGACCACCTTTCAGCACGCCCCATGCGTGGCTCAGCATGTCCATATCGCCATACCAGGCAATGGCGGGCCGCTGTTGCCGGTTCATCGGCAGGCCATGTATATGGGTATAGACGATCGCGCAGGTTTGCAGGCTGTAGCTTCCATTGACGCCCTCGCGCGGTTCGATAGCCGCAAAGAGCGAACTTTTGAAATCGAGGACCTGGTTGCCGTCGCTGCTCGTTCCCTCGGCAAATAGCAGGATGCGCTCGGAAGCCTGAAGCCGCTTCAGGATTTCCTCACGCGTCTCGGCGACGGCGGAGCGCTTTGTCCGGTCGATGAAGATGGTGCGTTGAAGTTTGGCCAGGCTGCTGACGAAAGGCCAAGTCGATACTTCGCGTTTGGCGACGAAGCTCAACGGGGCGATGCTTGCCAGAACCGGAATGTCGACCCAGGAAATATGATTGGAGACCAGCAGGATCGGACCGTCGGCGATGGGGGCTCCGCTCAGATGCACGCGCACGCCCAGAAGGCGACAGACCAGAGCATGATACAAACGCGGGACATAATGGGCAGCCCTAAGGCGTAGCGCAATCAATGTCGCCTGGATTGGCATGAGTGGAAGTGTCAGCAGCAGAAAAAAGAAGAGAATAATGCTCGCGCGTATTACGGCCATTCCGAATTCGCTTGTGTGTCGGTGAGTGTTGCGCACGCACAATAGCTGGAAAGCGCGGCTGTGCCAATCGGCTTGCTTGATGAGCTTAATATTTGCAATTAAGTCGGATTTATCGAAAATTTTCTTGTGTCTCAACGGCCACAGAATATGACAGATTGTTATCAGTTTTTTTGGAGAAGCCGCCCATGTCCGAGGCTGGCGGCGATGCTCGGACGACAGGAAATACGTAAGATTATAAGGAGTTTTCTGATTCAGCCGTAAATTGTTCTACTAATATATCAATTCGCTGTTTGCATCAGGTCGGGTTTTGCAGTCTAGAAACTGTCTTGCGTGAGCCAAGTGACCAAGCCATGAATAAGTCTAACTGTATATAGCTGCCAGGTTTTAATCGATGAACTTGGTGGTGGGGGAACATCGAGGAGACTATATACATGGCATCAAGGCACTTTAGAGGGGCTGTTTGCTTGGGGACAGCTATCGCGACTTTTACCGGCGCGAGCATATTGGCGATGGCGACGGCGAATGCCGGGGCGTTCGCGGTCAGGGAACAGTCGGCATATTATCAGGGCATGTCATTTGCTGGGGCGGGCACAGGCGACACTCTTAGCTCGATGTATTGGAACTCTGCTGCAGCTGCGGCTGTAGAGGGATTCAATACAGAGACACACATG
>JAHQVI010000235.1 GCA_019634405.1 Hyphomicrobiales bacterium | reverse complement strand
GATCGCGTCGAACTTTCCTCAGAATAATAAATGCGCTTCAGGCCGTCGCCTCATCGGAAGACTGCGCCTCGGTTCCCGTGCTTGAAGCTGCCCGTTCGGCGACTTCGCTCTTGCCGGACTCTGCCGACGCGCGGGTAGACCCATTTCCGTTTGCCGAAGGATAGCGGCGACGCCGGCTGAACCGCCATTGCCTTCCGCAGCATTTGCCGTTTCAGCCGCCGGCTGCGCGTCATCCACTTGCGGTTTCTCCGCTGAAGCCTCTGCCGCCTCCGTCTTTGGTTGTCCCTGTTCAGCAATAACTGGCTGAGGCTCGGAGCCGGGATGCGAGGGAATATGAGGTTGCGGTTGATCGCGCAGATTCTGGTTTGCCTCGCGCGGCGGACGTTGCGCCCCATTCATACCAGTGCCAGCATCGGCATTTGCGTTGGCGGCAGTCTGTGCATTCGCAGCCTGCGCCGCCATGATGATGCGGTTATAATGCTCCGCATGCTGAAGATAATTTTCAGCCATGACCATATCGCCTGACGACAAGGCATCCCGAGACAATGCCGTATATTTTTCAGCTATCTGGGCCGCGGTACCCCGGATCTTCACGTCAGGACCGCTAGACTCATAGTTGCGGGAAAGCGGGTTCTGCGTCTTACGGTGATTATTTCCGCTGTTAGAACTATTGCTGCCGCCGCGGCCCCTGCCACGCCTGTTCTGTTGTCCTTGCCTCATGGGCTCCCATCTATCGTCTTATTGGAATGCGCAACTGCGAACGCTCGCCAGTTCTCGCGCGGTGGTCATCGAATTAAAATGTCTCATTCAATTCGCTTGGCTTTTAAGCTTAGCTTTCGCCCAACCCTGACAATCCGGAGACAGGTTGGTAAGGCGTTGGCGCCGATGGCTTTTCTGCCCCGCAAGCCTGATCGCAATGCAATCCTCGTCGCCGATAATTAAGCGGTCTGTATCATTCTCTTTGTCGCAGAAAATGACGCGATTTTGGCGGACGACTTTTAAAAGAAGATGTCAGGTTAATCCAAACGGGTGATTACCGAACTGGCTTCTAGATCGTCTTTGCTCTATCGAATCCGTGAATTAAAGCTAGCCTGATAACGCAGAATTTCCAACCCTTTTTTTAAGGCCAGCATTAACCGCCTTATTCCTGTCGCTTTATGGCAACCAGACGGTTAACGCCGCTCAGATCCCGATATATGCGTTTTTCAACGATACTTTTGCGCCATATTGTGTCTTCAAATATCGAAATGATCGCTTCCGCCTGCCCAAATCCGGCTTCGAGCAGAATCCAACCATTGGGTTTCAGACGATCAAAACTGCTTTCCGCAATAGCGCGATATGCGTCCAATCCGTCATCGCCGCCATCAAGAGCGTGTCTGGGATCATGCAGCCGAACCTCCGGTTCAAGAGCGCCTATCGTCCCGCTCTCTATATAGGGAGGATTTGTGAGGATCATATCAAAATTGTTTAACAGATTATCACACCAGTTTCCGGGGATAAACTCCGTGCGGTTCTCTAGGCCGAGCTGGACGGCATTATGCGCTGCAACCGCAAGGGCGTCCGCGCTGATATCAACGCCAACACCAGCCGCAACAGGCAGTTCCGAGAGAAGAGAAAGCAGGATACATCCGCTCCCTGTTCCAAGATCCGCAAGGCGCAACTCCCTATCGCGCAGCCTTTCCTCTTCAAGAATATCAAGGCCAGTCCGGACCAGGGTCTCCGTGTCCGGGCGGGGATCGAGCACAGCATCACTGATGAAAAATGTCAGCCCCCAAAATTCGCGCATCCCGACGATCCGCGATACAGGTTCACCAGCCAGACGCCTGACGCGCATGGTCTCGATAAGCCTGGCCTCATCGAACCCCACCGAACGATCCGGGTTCAGAATATAAGCTTCATGCGTGATCTCCAATGCCGCAAGCACAAGCAACCGCGCATCAAGCTCCGGCGTCGAAACCTCGGCCTGGAGAAAATCGGAGGTCAGAGAGTTGATTGCCTCACGAACATGTCCGATCCGCTTCCGTTGACCCTGCACCGGAACGGATACCGGCTCAACCATCAGAAAGGCCTTCCATTTCAGCAAGTTGCGAGGCCTGATAATCCGCTATCAAAGCATCGAGGAATTCATCCAGCCCCTCCCCGGCCAGAACTTCCTGAAGGTTGTAGAGCGTCATGTTGATGCGATGATCGGTTACGCGGCCCTGAGGGAAATTGTAAGTCCGTATACGTTGTGATCTGTCGCCGCTACCGACCTGCCCCTTGCGCGAGGCGGCCCGCTCTTCCTCCGCCTTCATACGCTCCGCATCGTAGAGGCGGGCCCTTAGCACCTGCATGGCGCGCGCCCGGTTCTGATGCTGCGACTTCTCGCTCGACGTGACCACCATCCCCGTTGGTATATGCGTGATACGCACCGCGCTGTCAGTCGTATTGACGTGCTGTCCGCCCGCGCCCGACGCACGCATCGTGTCAATACGGATATCCTCCGGCCTGATCTCAATGTCGATGTCAGCTGCTTCGGGCAGCACCGCGACCGTGGCCGCAGAGGTATGAATCCGACCGCTCGTTTCCGTCTCGGGCACGCGCTGAACACGATGTACGCCGGACTCGAATTTCAAACGCGCAAAAACATTCTTACCTGTGAAACTGACAATAACCTCACGATAGCCGCCCTTACCGGTCTCGTTCTCCGCGATGATCTGTACCTTCCAGCCATTGCTGGCCGCATAACGTTGATACATACGCAAGAGGTCGCCGGCAAAAAGCGCCGCTTCCTCACCGCCAGTTCCCGCGCGTACTTCGACAATCGCGCTTTTCTCGTCAGCGACATCGCGCGGCAGAAGCGCGATCCGGACATCATGCTTCAGCGTATCGATATGCGCCTCGATATCCGGGATTTCGGCTTCCGCCAGCTCTCTCATCTCAGCATCAGAGTCAGCGTCTTCGACAATCTGCCTGAGGCCGTCCAGTTCCTCGATCGCCTCGCGAAGAGAACGAACCAGAGCCACGATCGGGTCAAGATCAGAAAACTCCTTGGAAAGCTTGATAAATTCACTCTGCTCCGGTCCAGCAGCAAGCTTTCCCTGAATATTTCTCCAACGCTCCTCCAGCCTATCAAGCTTTTCCTGCGGAATAGTCGTCATAATAATCGTTCTTTTTCTGTAAACGGCATGCGGAACGGCGCGGAATCAGTCCAGCGCCCCAAAAAGACACTCACAGCTCTTAGCTAAAGCGGGATGTCGTGCGCCCGTGCAAAATCAACGAGCCGAGCGCGAATGTCTTCGCGTCCATGATCCATCAAGTCAAGTATATAGCGTTGTATTTCTTCAGCGCGCGTGGCGAGGATCATCGCCTTGACCGGCCCAATCGAAGCCGGAGCCATCGAAATGGAGCGGAACCCCAATCCGATCAGGGCGAGGGATTCGATCGGACGCCCTGCCATCTCGCCGCAAAGCGTCACCGGAACCTTCTGCTCGTCGGCTTTGACCACGATCTGGCGCAGCACTCTGAGCGCGGCAGGACACAGAACGTCAAAACGGTTGCTGACCCGATTGTTGCTGCGATCGGACGCAAACAGGAACTGGAACAGATCGTTACTGCCAACCGAGACGAAATCGACGCGACACAACAGCTCATCGAGCTGCCAGAGCATCGACGGCACCTCGATCATGGCGCCGAGCGAAAGCTTCGACGGCCCCGGCTTGTTGTGGCGCCGCAGATGAGCGATGTCCTTCTCCATCAACTTCCGCGCCTCAACAAATTCGGACACATCAGTGATGAAAGGTAACATTACACTCAGTTCTCGACCCGCCGCAGCGGTCAAAAGCGCCCGAAACTGCGTACGGAAAAGAGCGGGGCGATCAAGCGCGATACGGATCGCGCGCCAACCAAGAACCGGATTTTCCTCTTGAGCGGTCTGCAGGTAAGGTAGAATCTTGTCGCCACCAACATCCAGCAGACGGAAAACCACCGGTCTGGAGCCGCATCCGGACAAGACTTTGCTATAGAGGTCAGTTTGCTCGCCAATCTTCGGGAATGTCGACTTGACCATGAACTGCAGCTCGGTCCGGTAAAGGCCGATACCGTCAGCGCCAGATTCTTCAAGATGCGGCAGGTCGACAAGCAAGCCGGCATTGATGTTCATCTGGATACGTTGCCCGTCGAGCGTCATGGCCGGAGTTTCGCGCAGTTTCACATATTGCGCCTGGCGGCGCGCGCGGAACCTGGCCTTGTCGGCGTAAGAACGAACGACTTCGAGCGAGGGACGAATATGTATTTGCCCGGACTCGGCGTCAAGCACCGCCGGATCGCCCGGATCAACTTCTTCTAAAATATCCGTAGCCTGGCCGATCGCAGCAATATGCAGCGCCTTGGCGACAATCGCCACATGGCTCGATGCGCCGCCATCGGCGAGGACGAGACCACGAATGCGCTTGCGGTCATAGTCCAGCAGTTCCGCCGGCCCCATCGAACGCGCGACCAGAATAGTGTCGCGCGGCAATTCCATCTCGCTCGCCGTTCCGACGCGCCCGGTCAACATCCGCAACAGCCTGTTCGACAGATCCTCAAGATCATGAAGGCGGTCACGCCAAAATGGATCGTTCTGCTTCATAATCCGGGCTCGCTGCTGAGCCTGGACTTTCTCCACGGCGGCCTCGGCCGTCAATCCGGCAACGATGGCCTCCTGAATACGCCGCACCCACCCGCGGTCATGAGCGAACATGCGATAGGCTTCAAGCACGTCCCGATGATCGCCGCTCCGCGCCAGCTCCTTGTCGGACAGCATCTTGTCGACTCTTTCGCGCAGCTTGGTCATCGCGTGATCAAGCCGGAGCTGCTCGGCACTGCCATCCTCAGCCAGGAACTTCGTCACGACGACGCGCGGTTCATGCAGCACGACATGACCAAGCGCAATCCCATCGGACATGCTGATACCTTTAACGCTGACGCTTTGTCCCCGCCGTTCCTCGACTGAATCATCAAGGCTCTCAAGCAGCCCCGCGAGCATTTCGCCCGTGACCATCGAGATGATGTTAAGAACCTCAACCTCTTCTTCCGAGTAGGTTCTCTGAACGGCGTTCTGCACGCTGAGTACGCCAATCGTGCGGCCGCCCCGTGTCACAGGCATGCCGAGGAAGGAATTGTAAATTTCCTCGCCTGTTTCCGGTTTGTAGGAAAACGCCGGATGGGCGCGCGCGTCGGACAGGTTGACATGTGTGCCGGAACGAGCGGCAAGCCCAATCAGACCTTCTCCTGCGCGAAGATGCGTCTCATGCACAGCTTCGCGGCGCAAACCTTCCGTGGCGAAAAGCTTAAAAGAACCATCGTTCTGGCGAACATAGATCGAGCACACCTCGGCGACCATGTTGACCGCAATAATGCGGACAATTTCGTCAAGGCGGGACTGAATATCTTCATGCTTGGCCACGCCTGGATTGGGCTTGGCCATAACCTCACGCAGTTGTCGCAACAGCGCACGCGATGCGCTAGACGTCCAGGGCATCCGCCTGGTCCCTCCGGGGTCAGCCTCTAAATTGCCAGCTTCGTGATACGTCGTCCTTTCGTAGGCCATCTGTTGTCACGCCGCATCTATTCTGCGTCCAGACCGTAGAGCGAGTGAAGCGTACGCACAGCCAGCTCCGCATAAGCCGCATCAATCAAAACGCTGATTTTTATTTCCGAGGTCGATATCGCCTCGATGTTAATGCCTTTATCCGCGAGCGCGCTGAACATCTGCGCTGCTACGCCAGCGTGGCTACGCATTCCAACGCCGATAATTGAAACTTTTACTATATCTAACGCCCCGCGTAAATCTGTGTAACCGATTTTGTCCCGAGCCGATTCCAGTACGCGCCTGCTACGTTCAAAATCACCGGCGGGAACGGTAAAGGTCATATCCGTACTGGTGCCATCCGCCGAAACGTTCTGGACAATCATATCCACGTTGACATTTGAGTCAGCTAATGGGCCAAACACTTTCGCTGCAACGCCCGGCTTGTCCGCAACGCCCAGCAGGGTGATCTTTGCCTCGTCCTTAGCGTAGGCAATACCACTTACAACACGTTGTTCCAAAATATCATCCTCGTCACAAACCAGTGTTCCCGGCACGATGGCACTTCCAGCCGAACCTACCGCTGGACAGCTATCCGGATCATCAAAGCTGGACCGAACCCGTACGCTGACACGATGCACCATCGCCATCTCGACCGAGCGCGTCTGAAGCACTTTTGCTCCGAGCGAGGCCATCTCCAGCATTTCCTCATAGGCTATCTTGTCGATGCGCTGCGACTTCGGAACAATACGTGGGTCGGTCGTATAAACCCCGTCCACATCCGTATAAATATCGCAGCAATCGGCACCAAGCGCAGCAGCTATGGCGACGGCGCTCGTATCGGAACCGCCACGCCCGAGGGTGGTGATGCGTCCATTAGGACCGATGCCCTGGAACCCTGCAATAACCGCAACTTCGCCATCATTGATCCGTTCACGCAAATTGCCGGCCTCGATGGCCTCGATCCGGGCAATACCGTGATCATTATTCGTGCGTATGGGAATTTGCCATCCAAGCCAGGAGCGCGCCGTTATGCCCAGCGATTGCAACGTGATCGCCAGCAAGCCGCTGGTCACCTGCTCACCGGACGCGAGGACAGCATCATATTCGCGAGCGTCATGTATCGACGAAGCCCCGCGGGTCCACTCGACGAGCTGGTTTGTCTGTCCCGCCATTGCCGAAACAACGACCGCGCAGCGATTGCCGGCGTCGACTTCCCGTTTCACATGCATGGCGACATTGCGGATCCGGTCCAGATCAGCAACTGACGTCCCGCCAAATTTCATAACCAATAAGGCCATACAGATTATCCGCAATCCGGAGCCGGGATACCCTCTGCTGCGGGCCAAATCGTATGCAACTCGGCCTCATACGCAATACGGACTCCCCCGTACGGTATGGCAGTCATCCCAGTCTGGTGTTATAGCTGCAAACGCTAGTTTCGGCAAATAGCTGAAAGCATTTTATACTCGTTTTACCCGAATACATGGCAGCCCGCCAGTTACTCCGCATCGAGGCGAAAATGAAAAACACACTGGATAAAAAAGAAGTCGATCGCTTTGATATCATTGCAGAATATTGGTGGGACCGCGATGGTGAGTTCAAGCCGCTTCACAAGTTAAACCCGACCCGGATTTTATATATACGCGAACAATTCATTAGACATTTCGGGTGTGATCGCACTTTACATCCGCCCCTGAAAAGCCTTGCTATCGCTGATATTGGCTGTGGCGGCGGATTGATTGCGGAACCACTGACGCGACTCGGCGCTCGGATGACCGGAATCGATCCGTCAGCCGAATCGATTGAAGCGGCAAAGCGGCATGCAAGACTTGGACATCTTGACATCGAATATATCCACGCTACGGCCGAGGACGTCGCCGCGAGCGAGCGCAAGTTTGACGGCGTATTGGCGCTTGAGGTCATCGAACATGCGAGCGATCCGCATGCCTTCGTCGAGGTCTGCAAGAGCCTGCTGAAACCTGGCGGGCTCCTGATCATGTCGACATTGAACCGAACGGCCAAGTCATTCGCCCTGGGAATTGTCGCGGCGGAATATCTGCTTCGATGGCTGCCACGGGGTACGCATGACTGGTCCCGCTTTCTGACGCCCGACGAGCTGGAGGCCATGGTCACGCAGCTCGGATTAACGCCCCTCGACCGTAGCGGCGCCACATATAATCCGATTACGGATGATTGGAGTCTGGGAGGTGATTGCGGCGTGAATTATTTCATATCCGCCAGCCTGCCGCCCAGTAATTAATTGTGATCCTCGGGAAGCACCGGCAGCGGATAAAAACTGATTCCGTCTTCGTCGAGTTCGGTCAGTTCTTCATGCGAGGCCTCGCCGTAAATGCTTCGCGCCTCCGCTTCCTCGTAATGAATCTTGCGGGCTTCCTCGGCGAATTTTGGGCCAACATAATCAGAGTTCGTTTCAACGATCTCGCGTAACTTGCGCAACACTTTGACGGCTTCCGCCTGCTGCTGAGCACTGTTTGCGGGCGCGGCGACCGTCTGAGGCTGTGGCTTCTGAGCGACGGCAGGCGCGGTGTCACGACTATTTTGACGGACCGGGATTCCCGGCGTCATAAGCGCCTTGCCAATGTCTGACGTCCCGCAAACCGGGCACTGCAATTCTCCAGCCTTCGCGAGCGCTTCATACGCGGCCGAACTTGCGAACCATGCCTCATATTGATGGCCATCAGAACATTTTAAGCTGTATTTGATCATTTCGTCTCATTGTCTATTCAATCGTTGATTTGCGAGCAGGCAATGTCCCTCGCATGCCTTAAAGCCGGTATCTGCTGTCGTGTTTCACGGGAAACATTGGGATCGATATCGGCGCAGACAAAACATGGCTCCTCACCGGCTTCGGCCAGAACTTCGCCCCATGGCGAAATGATCAGGCTATGACCGTAAGTTGCGCGCCCATTCTCATGCGTTCCACCTTGCGCCGCGGCAAGGACAAATGAGCCTGTTTCAATCGCTCTTGCACGCAAAAGGATCTGCCAATGCGCGCGCCCGGTTGCCTTTGTGAAAGCTGCGGGAACCGTCAGCACATCGGCTCCCTGAAGTGCGAGCGCCTTATACTGCTCGGGAAAACGTAGATCGTAGCAGATGGAAAGACCGAGCCTGCACCAGGGCAGATCAACCGTGACAGCTTGCTCGCCAGGTCTGTAATTTTTTGACTCGCAATATCGCTCGCCATTCGGCAGATCGACGTCGAACATATGGATCTTGTCGTAACGGGCTGCAATAGCGCCATCCGGCTTAAATATAAACGCCCTGTTCGCGGCCCGGCCGTCACCGGTCAATACGGCGGCAGAGCCAATATGGAGCCAGATCCCCAGATCACGCGCCAACTCCGAAAACTCCTGAAGAAAGCCTGTCTCCGCTTCGGGCTTGAGGCGCGCGAAAAGCCGATCGGTCTTGAGTTCCATCAAACTCGTATTTTCTGGTGTCTGGACATAGTGAGCACCATCCAATGCAGCGGCGGCTATCAATTCCTTCGCCGCCTCAATATTAGGCTCTACTTCCCTGCCCGAGCGTAGTTGAACAAGCGCAGCGCGAAATGTCTGATCTGATGACATGTTTCAGTCCCGCATTGGCCGGTTGGTTTCAGCTACCCAGAAGTTTATCAAGCTCACCGCGCGCTTCAAGCGCATACAAATCGTCCGATCCGCCAATATGCTGCTCACCGATGAAGATCTGCGGCACAGTTCGCCTGCCTCCGGCTCGCTTCGTCATTTCTTCCCGAAGCCCCGGATCCATCGTGACGTCGATTTCAGTGTACTCCACATCTTTCGTTTTCAGAAGCCGCTTCGCCGCATCGCAGTACGGACAGAACATGGTCGTATAAACATCAATCCTGGGTGTCGGCATGCGGCTCTCTCTACCTTGAAAATTCTGGCCAAACGCTATCGAAGCGGCATATGTGCAACGGAGTGGGTGAATTGGACTCTTTTTCCGTAAATGGTTTTGACGTAATTGCAACCTAATTGAAGGAGTATAGAGTCATCAGCATGACATGCTGGCTAGATCGGGATCGGGCAACCGACGGAATCCACCTTGATTGCGAGGTTTTTCCGGCAGCTGGCAAATTCACACAGACGTCAGAGGAGACCTGATCATGAGCATTTCGAAAAGTTTCCGATGCGCGGCAACGCTTGCTGCAATCACGGTAAGCGGAACGGTCTATTCCGCAACGGCAATGGCGAGCGACTTGCGCTGTTGGCGAGATTGCGAGACCGAGACTTGGTCGACGCCAATCAGAAAGCAGCTTGTTCGTCGTGTTGAAGAAGAGCGTGGCCTTTATGAGATAGCGCGTGAGCCGGCTCAATATGGATGGGTGAAAAAGAAGGTCATCGTTTCGGGAAGCTATAAGGGCGACTACGAATACAAAACTGTCAAGCGGCGCGTCCTGCTGAAACAATACAAAAATATCGCCGTCTATGATCGCGGCAGATACCGGCTGGTTCGGGAACATGTCGAGATTTATCCTGAAACCAGTGACTGGTCGCATTTTTCCACCAAGGACTAACGACACCGCGCTGTCGTCTGCCCAAAATTGTTGGTCGCAACGCTAATGAGAATGTTGCGTTGCGCCTCAACTCTCCTTAAACTTTTGAGTGTATGACGCTTCTGGCCTCGTATT
>JAHQVI010000017.1 GCA_019634405.1 Hyphomicrobiales bacterium | reverse complement strand
GCGGCTGAATTTTCCTTCTTTCTCTCGATTCCGACCATGTCTGCGGCCTTTGCCTATGACGCCTTCAAAAACCGCGGTCAGCTCAGCTTCGACGACACCGGCCTGATCGCTGTCGGTTTTGTCGCAGCCTTCATTGCCGCGCTCCTCGTGGTAAAGCCGTTTCTGGCCGTCGTCAGCCGGATCGGATTTTCGCCTTTCGCCTATTACCGTATCATTCTGGGACTCATCGTCCTGACGCTGATCTATTCCGGCTAAGCGCACATCAAACTGCTCCATTTATAAGCAACCTATGCGCAAGAAGCTTGGCAGCCATGCTGTGGGGAACCGGCCCAAATCAAATGTCTTCATATCGCTAAAATGGCTCACATATTATGGTGCACCGCAAAAACGGTGGTGACGCACGGTCACAAAGCCACAGCATTGGACCGGTCCGATGCTTCAACAAAGAGAGCATCGGACCGAAAAATGGATACCGGTTTTCGGGCAGATCCGATCCTTTAACAGAGAGATAGGACGCCGCAGCCGATTTAAGTAAAAAGTCTGGCGCTCTGGCGCCGATGATGTTCAACCAGTCGGGGCATTCGCATATGACTGTTACGCACCTTTCAGGTGGTACGATTCGAAAACAGTGGTTCACGGAGAAGGACAAGCTCCGCGATCACCTTCTGCGACTCGATCCCGAAAGCCGCCGTATGCGCTTCGGTATGAGTGTAGGCGATAAGTTCATTCGCCAATACGCGGAACAAACCAGCCAGTTTCAAAGTGTCGTCTACGGCTATTTCGTAGGACGGGAAATGCGGGCGGCAGCGGAGTTACGCATGATCGGGACTTCCTGGCGTGGCGAGGCGGAAGCCGCCTTCTCCGTCGAACGCCGATATCAGGATTCCGGCGTCGGCACCGAATTGCTTGGCAAAACCATTGTCGCGTCGCGCAATCGCGGTATCGAACGGCTTTACATGAACTGCCTTTCGGAAAACCGCCGCATGCAAAGCATCGCGCGAAAATTTGAGGCGGAGCTGTATTTCGACCACGGCGATGTCGTTGGAAAGCTGGCTCCCGCCTATCCGACACCGCTATCGCTGTGGAGTGAAGCGGTCGACAATAGCAACGGCTTTGTCATGGCGGTGCTGGAAGCCCGGCTGCAACAGTTCAAACCTGCAGCGTAGATCACGTTTTCCGCAGCCGCTGATACGCGAAAACGGCGATAGCAGCTGCGGAAAATTGCAGGAGCCCGATGATCACCCCGTCGATCAGAGCTATGGAGGTAAAGCTTTCGGTCAGACCACGCGCAAAGGTTATGGCGGGATTAACGAAGGTGAGCGAAGGGGTAACGGCCGCCGCGATGAAAATGATGGCGGTGCCGACAAAGGCGGCTATATAGCGCCCCTTGAGTTGGAGAGAAACAACTGCAAGCACAAAGGCGCCCGTAAAGACAAGCTCCGTAAGCCAGACGTCTGGTCCCGCATGGCGCAAGCTTGCATTCTGAATAAGCCCGGTCCCCGTCGCGAAATGAGCGGCCATAACGCCGATCATCGCCCCCATGATCTGGGCTGATGCACATATCAACCCTGCGGCGAGGGTTAAACCGCCGCTCAGCACGCGGGCGAAAACGAGGGCCGGATTGAAGAGATACCGCGCCTTTGCGCCAAAGATCGCCGCCAATGCAATAAAGCTGTAAGCGCCGGCCATCGCCGTTACGGGCACAATAAACTCAGCATTGTGCAGGGCATAGCGTTCCGCGAAAATACCTGCCGCCACGATTATAAAGGTCAAAGTCGCCGCACCGGCGCCTTCCAGCAGCACGGTCTGGTTTGAAAGCAGGTGCCCCGGTTCAATCCCGCTTTCGCCAACACCAATCTTCATCCTGCGGACTCATCCGGCGTTTTAGCCCTGATCGAGAGCGCATGCACGCCGCCGGCCAACTCGTCCGCTAAAACAGAATTTATCATTCTATGCCGGGCGACACGCGAACAATCCTTAAATGCGTCAGAAATGATCACTATATCAAAATGCGTTTCGCCCGTCGCCGGCAGGCCCTTCATCCCGGCGTGGCCAGCATGTTTATGGGATTCGTTGCGAACCTCCAGAGTGATCGGCGAAAAGGCGTCAAGTAATTTTTGTCGAATTCGGTTTTCTATCTGCATTAAAACTCCTCGGGGCACCACGAGCTACAAGTAACTGATTTTTTCAATCAAACTATGCGATGCTTGCCTTGTGCGATTCCGCGCGAAGCGGCATATTTCATAAATTGCGGCATCTGGCTCCGGACCGTTCAGGAGTTGTATAACCGGGCAATGGGGACTTGGGTAGACGGAGCATGAAGCTGGACTCCAAATATTTCGACTGCATCCGCGTCAAACCGGGCCAGGATCACAAACAGAGCCAAAAGGTTCGGCTGTGCGACTGGGAAGGGTGCCGAAATGCAGGTACGCACCGTGCACCGAAAGGACGCGGCCGTGAGGGTGAGTATTTCATGTTTTGCCTCGATCATGTCCGCGAATACAACAAATCCTATAATTATTTCAACGGCATGAGCGACGAAGAGGTCACCGACTACCAGAAGGCGTCCATGACCGGGCACCGCCCGACCTGGTCGTCAGGGATTAATGCCTGGTCCGCGCGCACAGCCCGCGCCGACGCACGCCGCAACCAGTTCAATGCGGATACGATCGATCCGTTCAATCTGTTTCCCGACGCTGAGGGGGCGGGAAGCGCGGAGCAGCGGCGACCGGCCAGACCCATCCGGAACGCGGAACGCAAGGCCTTCGGCGCGCTCGATCTGCCCTTTGAGAGCACCGCCGAAGACATCAAGTCGCGCTTCAAGATGCTCGTCAAACTTCACCATCCGGACAGCAATGGCGGCGACCGCAGTTCCGAGGACCAGTTGCGCGATATCATCCAAGCCTATAATTATCTCAAGAAAGCCGGTTTCTGCTGAGGGTATGAAGAAAAACGGGTCCTCAATTTCGGTATCGAACGGCGAACCAGCGTCAAGCCGGTAAAAAATGAAATTCCAGCTAGGATAGCCTTAATGCCTGCGACAAGTTCAGAGGTGAACGCAACACCGGATATGAATGTTTCGGTTCGCCAGCTTTTCGGGATCGACAGCGATCTTCAAGTTCCGGCCTATTCGCAAATGAGCGAACACGTACCGGAAGTCGATCCGGACTATCAGTTCAATCGTGAGACGACATTGGCCGTTCTGGCTGGCTTCGCGCATAATCGCCGTGTCATGATCCAGGGCTATCACGGCACCGGCAAATCGACGCATATCGAGCAGGTGGCCGCGCGTCTGAACTGGCCTTGCATCCGCATCAACCTCGATAGCCATGTCTCCCGTATCGATCTTGTGGGCAAGGACGCCATTGTCCTGAAGGACGGTATGCAGGTCACCGAATTCCGTGAAGGGATTCTCCCCTGGGCGCTGCAAACCAATACGGCGCTGGTTTTCGATGAATATGACGCCGGGCGCCCCGATGTCATGTTCGTGATTCAGCGCGTTCTGGAACAATCCGGGCGGCTGACCCTGCTCGACCAGACCAAGGTGATCCACCCGCATCCGGCATTCCGGCTGTTTTCGACAACCAACACGATCGGTCTTGGCGACACGTCAGGCCTTTATCACGGCACCCAGCAGATCAACCAGGGGCAGATGGACCGCTGGTCGATCGTGGTCACGCTGAACTATCTGCCGCATGACGACGAGGTTGCTATTGTTCTGGCCAAGGCCAAGAGCTTCGACACAGAAGAGGGCCGCAAGACCGTCAGCGCGATGGTTCGGCTCGCCGATCTGACGCGCAACGCCTTCATGAACGGCGATCTCTCCACAGTCATGAGCCCGCGCACCGTGATCACATGGACAGAAAATGCGGCGATCTTCGGCGATGTCGGCTTCGCATTCCGGCTCAGCTTCCTGAATAAGTGCGATGAGCTGGAGCGCGCTCTGGTGGCCGAATTCTATCAGCGCTGCTTTGGGAAAGAACTGCCGGAATCGTCCGTGAACGTCGCCCTATCATGAGGCAGCATGCTTCCGCTTGCGCAACGGCGCCGGACTGACAGGCTTCAGAGCTAATGGCATGACATGAGTCCATCGCATAAAAACAAATCCGACCCCGCCGAACAGTTCAAGCAAGCGCTCACGGGATCAACACGCGCGATTGCCGGCAAGGACACGCTCGAAGTCACCTTCAGCACCGACAGGCCCGGACTTCGCGGCGACATGGCAAGCCTGCCGCAAGTCTCGCGGAACCTCACCCGGAAAGAAGCCGCTGTCATTCGCGGCCATGCGGATTCAGTTGCGCTGACTGTCGCCTGCCATGACGCCGCGCTTCACGCCCGGCTCGCGCCTGAAAGCGGGCTGGCCCGCGACGTTTTCGAAGCGGTGGAGAAGGTTCGCGTTGAGGCGCTGGGCGCAAACCGCATGGAAGGCGTGGCCGCCAATCTCGCCGCCAAGACGGAGGCGGAATACGCCAAACGCCCGTCGGTTCCGACCCAGCGCGAGGACTCGCCTCTCGATCAATGCCTCGGGCTGATGGTCCGCGAACGGATACTTGGCCTCAAACCGCCGAAAAAAGCTACCCCGATGGTGGATGCGTGGCGGGGCTGGGTCGACGAGCGCGCCGCATCGCTGATCGATGAACTTGGCGAGCATCTCGGTGATCAGGAAGCGTTCGCCCGCAAGCTCAAAAGCGTGCTGACAGCTCTGGAACTCATTGAGGAGCATGTTCCGGGCGAGGACAACCAGTCCTCGGAACAGGATGAAGAAAGCGAGGATCAGGCTCAGGGCGAATCGGAGGAAAATTCCGACGGCGACGAAGCCAAGCCAGCCGACACCAGCGAGGATTTCGAGAATGAATCCGGCGCCGGTGAGGAAGAAGCCGAATTCGCCGACGCCAGCGACCAGATGGAAACCGATGGCGACGTCAATGCGGAAGAGCGCCGCCAGGCGCCCCCGCGCCGGCCGAACGTCTCGGTGATCGATGATCCGTCGGCTTTCGGATATCAGGTGTTCTCCAAGGAATTTGACGAAACCATTGAAGCGGAGAATCTTTGCGACGTCGAGGAGCTGGAGCGGCTGCGTTCGTTTCTTGACAAGCAGCTTACGCATCTGCATGCCGCCGTTTCGCGTCTTGCCAACCGGCTGCAAAGGCGGTTGCTGGCCCAACAGAACCGGTCATGGGATTTCGATCTGGATGAGGGCGTGCTCGATGCCGCGAGGCTGTCCCGCGTCGTGACCGATCCGCTCTATCCGTTGTCCTTCAAGGCCGAGCGCGACATGAGCTTCCGCGACACGGTCGTCACGCTGCTGATCGACAATTCCGGCTCGATGCGTGGCCGTCCGATCATGGTGGCGGCCTCCTGCGCGGATATCCTGGCGCGCACATTGGAGCGCTGCGGCGTTAAGGTCGAAATTTTGGGCTTCACCACCCGCGCCTGGTAAGGCGGGCAATCGCGCGAGCTATGGGTGGAGAATGGCCGCCCCGAGGGCCCCGGTCGCCTGAATGATATTCGCCACATTATCTACAAG
>JAHQVI010000234.1 GCA_019634405.1 Hyphomicrobiales bacterium | reverse complement strand
CCTGAAGCGCCGGACGCTTGCTCGCGCCATCGACATCTATCAGGAAAATTTCGCCGAGCCTTCCGGCCGGGTCCGCGCCACCTTCGAGATTATCCATCTTGCCGGCTGGGCTCCCCATGAGAACCAGCAAAAACCGCTGCGCCCCGGCTCTGCCCAGGCCCGCCTTGCCGATGCGCTCGGCGTCAAGGAGCATAAGCTGAAAGGGCGCTGATCCAACGCCCTCCCGACTTAAATATCCAGATCATGCGCGAATTCGGCATGCTCCTGAATGAAGCGGAAACGGCCTTCCGGCTTGTTGCCCATGAGCTGTTCCACAACGCCGTCCGTCACGGTGCTCTCATCGGCAATCTGGACCTTGAGCAACGTCCGTTTCACCGGAGACATCGCGGTCTCCTTAAGCTGGGCCGGCATCATTTCACCAAGACCCTTAAAGCGGGAGATCTCGACCTTGCCGCGCTTGGTGAACACCGTTTTCAGCAATTCATCCTTATGCGCATCGTCGCGTGCATAGGCCGTCTTGCCGCCCTGGGTAATCTTGAACAGCGGCGGTACGGCAAGGAACAGATGCCCGTCATCGATCAGCCCACGCATCTGTGTATAAAAGAAAGTGATCAGCAGCGCAGCGATATGTGCGCCGTCGACATCGGCGTCGGTCATGATAATGACCTTCTCATAACGCAGATCCGCGGTGCGGTAATTCTTTCCGGTGCCGCAGCCGAGCGCGAGTACGAGGTCGGAAATCAGCTGATTCTGCGACAGCTTGAGCGAAGACGCGCTGGCGACGTTCAGTATCTTGCCGCGCAAGGGAAGGATGGCCTGTGTCTTCCGGTTGCGCGCCTGTTTCGCGGAACCGCCGGCCGAATCACCCTCAACAATGAAGATTTCGGTGCCTACCGCCGAATTTGTCGAACAATCGGCCAGCTTGCCGGGCAAGCGCAGCTTGCGGGTCGCGGCCTTGCGGCTGACTTCCTTCTCGCGCTTGCGGCGCAGACGCTCCTCCGCGCGGTCAATCACCCATTCCAGCAGACGCGACGCCTGTTGCGGGCTTGCCGTCAGCCAGTGGTCAAACTCGTCGCGAATGGCGGATTCGACGATACGGGTGGCTTCGCTGGTTGAAAGCTTGTCCTTGGTCTGACCCTGAAATTCGGGATCGGTGATAAAGACCGACAACATCGCACCCGCCGAATTGAGCGTGTCTTCGGCGGTAATCTGCGCGGCTTTCTTGTTGTTGACCAACTCGCCATAGGATTTGAGGCTTTTCGTCAGCGCCGCGCGCAAACCGGCTTCATGCGTGCCGCCGTCAGGTGTCGGCACGGTGTTGCAATAGGAGTTGACGAAACCGTCGGCATTGGCGAGCCAGGACACCGCCCATTCGACCGTACCGTGCCCCCCCTTGCGCTCGATTTTCCCGGCAAAGACGTCCTTGGCGACCGTCTCGACGCCCTTTATGCGGGACGAAAGGAAGTCCTTCAACCCGCCGGGAAAGTGGAACACGGCCTTTTCCGGCGTATCATCGGTGATAATGTCCGGCGAACAGGACCAACGAATTTCGACGCCGCCGAAAAGATAAGCCTTGGCGCGCGCCATGCGCATGATGCGGTTCGGCTTGAAGCGCGCACTCGCCCCGAAGATCTGCGTGTCAGGCAGGAAGCGAACCTTGGTGCCGCGCCTGTTCTTGACTGTGCCCAGCTGTTCCAGGCTGGTCTGCGTATGACCGCGCGCGAAGACCTGCCGGTAAAGCTGCTGGCCGCGGGCCACCTCAACTTCAAGAATTTCCGACAGGGCGTTGACGACCGAGACGCCGACGCCATGCAAACCGCCGGATGTCGAATAGGCTTTCGCATCGAATTTGCCGCCCGCATGGAGCGTCGTCATAATGACTTCAAG
This sequence comes from Hyphomicrobiales bacterium, assembly GCA_019634405.1. GTDB lineage: Bacteria > Pseudomonadota > Alphaproteobacteria > Rhizobiales > Rhodomicrobiaceae > JAHQVI01. Next base: position 4,632 of record JAHQVI010000234.1, on the reverse strand, counting down.
CGCGGATTTGTTCTTGAATTTGGGATGTGGATCGACCGGGATACCGCGGCCATTATCGGTGACGGTCAGCGATCCATCAGCGCCGAGATAGACATCGATCCAGGAGGCGTGCCCGGCAACGGCTTCATCCATCGCATTGTCGATGACCTCGGCGAACAGATGATGCAGCGCCTTTTCGTCGGTCCCGCCAATATACATACCCGGACGCCGCCGAACCGGTTCAAGCCCTTCAAGAACCTCGATATTCGCAGCCGTATAGGCGGCCTCAGCCGACTTTGCCTGCCGTAATGCGCTGCCATCATCCTGTTTGGCAAACAAATCCCGCGATGACGCCATTCAAGTCCCTCATTCCAATCAACTGCGCTCAAATGCACAGATTGCTGCCTAGTTATAACCGAGTCGCAAACGCTGTAAGCTGCGTAACGCGCGTAGCCATGGCAAGCCATCATATGGGCTATTCCACGTAATCCGGTAGCTTGGGCCACAGATCGTGCAATTCCTCCGGCGCCCGTGCCTACCGCGCCACATTTCCTACAACCGTCAGGTTCAGATAGGCTTCAGCACTCTCGAATGCCAGATCCGGCCCGACCAGTTCGTTACCGTCAAAGGCGCGAATCGCCGTTTTCGCGCCTGCCTGCAAGCCCGTGATCAGGTTGAGCGATACCAGCAGCGTCTCATTATTGGCCGCGATTCCGATACCGGTAGCGCAATCGCTAATGATATTGCCATCCGCAAAAATCCTGCCATTGCCGGAAGCGCCACCGAGCTTAAGGCCGAATTCGGCAGCGGAAGTGATACTGTTGCCAGTGACATGACCAGTGCCTGCAAGCGCTATGCCGGTTCCGCAACCGGCAATCAGATTGCCGGTCAGACTGGCGGCGCTGGCCAGATTCGCCGACGTCCCGACAGATATCGCCGCATCGGCGCAATTGCTGAACCGGCAGCGGCTGATATTGATGTTTTCCGCCTCGCTTACAGCAATGCCTGACTTCCCGGCCTTGCTGACCTGTAGATTTTCAATGCCCACATCGCGCGCGCTTCCTGTGAGCACGCCGCCCTCAACCATCAGCCCTGAGATCAGCAGCGTCTGGCAATTCCTTGCAATAAAGACGCTCGCCTCTGCCTGCAAAACGAGCCTTGTCTGGCCTGCAACACCAAAAATCGAGCAATTTTCCGGCAGTGCAAGCTGGGAGAGATGATAGGTCCCGCCGGGAATGAACACCGCCTGTCCGGCTTCGGACAGCTCCATGATCGCCTGCTGCAGCGCGCTGCTGACATCCTCGCCCGTATCCGGCTTGACGCCCAGTTCTGAAACTGCGCGCGCGCCTGCCTGCGCCTTTGCGGCAGGAATCAATCCTCCGCCTGCAACCAGACCGCCAGCCGCGAGAAACCCGCGTCTTGCCAATATCAAGATGCCCATCTCCTTCTCAGACCGAGCCTGTATTTATGCGATTTTAGCGCTGACGGCCAGTTGTAAGTGCAGGCGAACGCAAGCTTTGGATTAGAGCGCGCAGAATTTCTGCGGCTCCTTTACGTAATTCTGGCCAGCCGAACGCCAAATCTGTATCACCGAGCGCACCCCTTGGCAGGGCCGGAATGTGCACGAAACCGACAGGTGGCCTGGCGTGCCCGGGTAAACGCTGCGCCTGATACAGAGAATTAAAGAGCGTGGCGTTGCAAAGATATCGCCCGGCGTCTTTCGACAGGCTGGCCGGCAGTCCCGCGAGACGCAGCCGCTGCATCATCGCCTTGATAGGCAGCGTCGCGGTCAGGTAGGGCGGGCCGCCGCGCCGGATGTAAAAGCCCGCCGCCGAATTTCCCGCACAATCGGCAATTCTGGCGCAGTGATTGTAAGCAATCGTTTCAAACTGGAACCCGGCCGCCTGCCGGGACACGCCAAAATGGACAATCGCGTCAGGCTTCAATCCGTTCAGTTTGGCAGCCACCATAGCCGGACCGTCGCGCCAATGCGTCGGCAGCGAAATCGTATGGAGCTGCGCCGGGATCGTGGCCGTCCGGGATGCAAGATCGTCGACAAGCGCAGACGAAACGTTGAAAGCAACGCCGGGAAACGGGCCAAAACCGGTTACAAGAACAAGTGGTCCGGGCCTGCCGCTCATATAATCCTCACAATTTGACCGGCGGCGCAGGTTTTTGACGCTGCGCAAGCCAGACGCCACAGACGATCAGTCCAAATCCGGCCAGATGAAACGCTTCCAACTCTTCGCCAAGAAACAGAACGGCAAGCAGCGCGCCAAACAACGGAACCAAATGCAGAAACGCGCCTGCCCTGCTCCCGCCAATCAGTTCCACGCCCCGAATATACATGATCTGCGCAATCACGCTTGGCAGCGTACCGACATAGGCGATCGCAAGAAACGCGCCGAATGTCGGATTGACAAGCTGGCCCGTCAGCACCTCGGAGAGAAATGGCGGGAAGGTTACGATCGCGCCCGTGATGAAGCAGCAAGCGCCGAAGCTGATCCAGTGCATCTTCGGCTGCTTGCGCAGAAGAGCGGTGTAGATGGAAAAGACGCACATGGCGGCCAGCACGAACAGGTCGCCCTCATTCAGATCGAGCCGCGCCAGAACGCCTGGGTTCCCTTTGGTGATGACGGCGACAACCCCGATCAGAGACAGGACAATGCCCAGGGCCTGCGATCGGTTCAGCGTCTCGCGATATAAAACGAAGACCGCAAGCGGTATGAGGATCGGTACCGCCGAATTTATGATCAGGCCATTGAGGGCCGTCGTCATAGTCAGGCCGACATAGTAGAAGCTGATGAAAGCGGCAAAGCCCAGCGCGCCTAACAGCGCCAGAATCGGCCAATGCCTGCGGATAACCGGCCAATCCCGCTTGAAATGCGGCCACGCCAGTGGAAGAATGATTGCCGCTGCTATCGTCCAGCGCAACCAGGCCAGGGTCAGCGGCGGTACAGTTCCGGCGATCGCCCGTCCGGCAATCGTATTGCCTGCCCAGAACAGCATCGTCAGAGACAGCAACAGGTAAGCGTTGCCAAAAATTCGAGCGCCGATATTCAGGGAGGGCTTATCTATTGTGCGCTCTTGCATATGCGAATCCTATGCGACAGCATGCATGTGGTAAAGCGACGAATCATATGCAATTTGGGTGGCAAATGCAGCTTTGGTCGCACCCCCTCGTCCTGCGGCTTGCAAGAAGGTATAAATAGGGCCTATCCGTAAGATTTGGAAATTTTTAATATTTTGAGAGGCTGTAATGGCTAATGTCGCGGTCATCGGGTCCCAGTGGGGTGATGAGGGCAAAGGAAAAATCGTCGATTGGCTGTCCGAGCGAGCCGACATTATTGTACGCTTTCAAGGGGGGCATAATGCGGGTCATACGCTTGTTGTCGATGGCGTCATCTACAAGCTGTCCCTGCTCCCGTCCGGTGTCGTGCGCCCGAACAAGCTTTCGGTGATCGGCAATGGCGTGGTCGTCGATCCATGGGCTCTGGCAAAAGAGATCTCCGAGCTTCGCGCGCAAGGGCTTGAAATCTCTCGCGACAATCTGCGACTGGCCGAAAACGCAACTCTCATCCTGCCATTCCATGGCGAGTTGGACGGGCTTCGCGAAGCCGCCGCCGGAACGAACGCCATCGGCACGACAAAACGGGGCATCGGACCAGCCTATGAGGACAAGGTCGGGCGGCGTGCGATTCGGGTCATGGATCTCGTCAATCTCAAAACGCTCCGGGCAAAGATCGACCGCTCACTGACACACCACAACGCCTTGCGGCGCGGTCTGGGCGTGGAAGAAATTTCCGGCGATGATCTTTATAATCAGCTTGTGGAGATTGCTCCCTCGATCACCCCCTATATCGACCGGGTCTGGCAACTTCTCGACCAACAGCGCCGCGAGGGCAAACGCATTCTGTTCGAGGGCGCGCAAGGGGCGATGCTGGATATCGATCACGGCACCTACCCGTTTGTGACCTCCTCCAACACCGTTGCCGGACAGGCCGCGACCGGATCGGGCCTTGGGCCGCATGCCATCACCAAGGTCCTTGGCATTACAAAAGCCTATACGACGCGCGTTGGCGCAGGGCCGTTTCCCACCGAGCAGGACAACGAAGCCGGACGCCTGCTTGGCGAGCGGGGTCACGAATTCGGAACCGTCACCGGACGAGCCCGCCGCTGCGGCTGGTTCGACGCCTGTTTCGTCCGTCAGACCGTCAAGGTCAGCGGCATTGATGGCATTGCGCTGACAAAGCTCGACGTGCTGGATGGTTTTGAGGAAATCAAGGTCTGCGTTGGTTACCGGCTTGATGGTGTGGAGATCGACTATCTGCCCGCTGCGCAGGGCGCCCAGACGCGCGTCGAACCAATTTACGAGGTTCTGGAAGGCTGGAAAACATCGACCGAGGGCGCACGCAAATGGGCGGAGCTTCCCGCGCAAGCGATCAAATATGTCAAGCGGCTTGAGGAGCTGATCGAAGCACCGGTGACGATGTTGTCGACATCGCCGAAACGCGAAGACACGATCCTGGTGCAGGATCCGTTCGAGGACTGATCAGCTTTGGGGGACGGAGACAAGCGAAGCCCAGGCGGCTTCGCGATCTGACCTATATATCCGGAACCGAGAAGCAGAGGATATCGCAAGTCCGATCCGGT
>JAHQVI010000004.1 GCA_019634405.1 Hyphomicrobiales bacterium | reverse complement strand
GAGACTTTCATGATAACGCCGATGGTTATAATGGCCGACAAAGTCATCGACCTGTGCCTCCAGACTGCCCTGCAGAAAATAGTTCTCCAGAAGGATGCGGTTCTTCAGCGTCTGATGCCATCGTTCCACTGCCCGGCAGGCGTTTGCTTGCAAACGCTGAGAGGGATCTTCCCTTGCGTTTGAGAAAGTTCAGGAACGGAAAGCGCTTCTAAAAGCGGATTTTGCTGCGATGGAGAGTAAGAGCACACAGCTTGCCGAGCGCGTCCTCAATGCCGAGAGCGCAGCTCTGGTCAGCGTCTATGAAAACCAACTCGTCAAACCGGAAGAGAAAAAGGTCGGCCTGAGCGAGAAAATCAAATCTTGCGGGCGGCCATTGGCCTCATTTGACGAGACCTTTCGAACCGCGATTACGTTTCTCGCAAACCCTTATAAAATATGGAAAAATGGAAATCTTGAGGCCCGCAGGCTGGTACTTCGGCTGGCCTTTTCGCGCCAATTACCCCATGACCGAAATTAGGGCTCTCGAACCGCCGAATTGACTATACCGTTCAAGATGTTAGCAGCTTTTGAGACCGACGAGAATCAAATGGTGGGCCCGGAGGGACTCGAACCCCCAACCAGACGGTTATGAGCCGTCGGCTCTAACCAATTGAGCTACAGGCCCGCCGCGTTGTTTTTAGCCGTGAATCGCCGCCAGCGACAAGAAGAATCGCAATGCTGTCGGCAATCCCTGCATTTTCTACCTGTTCATTTTACAACGCCGGACCGATAAGTGGGGGCCGGTTTTCAGGTAAGGCCGACGCTCGGACATAGAGATAGAGCGCCGCCCCTCAGCCCGGTTAACTGTCCGGCGCTTTAGTTCCAGGCTTTCAAAAAGCCGGCTTATGCTGCTCTCGCGAAAATAATATTCATTGTGCTATGATCTGCCGATCGGCTCACAAAACCGTGAAGTGCTACGGCCATCATCCAGGCTGATAACAAGAATGCGGGAGGGGAGGACAGGTTAATCGATGATAGATGGCGGTGTCATAATATTCGTGGCGCTTGCTTATATCGGTTTTCTGTTCGCGGTCGCCTATTTCGGCGACAAGGGCACAGATGACAGTAAAGCGACACACGGCCGCCCGACGATCTACGCCCTGTCGCTTGCCGTCTATTGCTCATCCTGGACCTTTTTCGGCAGCGTCGGCCTTGCCACGACGAGCGGCCTCAACTTTCTCGCGGTCTATATCGGCCCCATCATCGTCTTCACTGTCGGGCGTCCGCTGATCGAGCACATCATCAAAGTCAGCAAAGCGCATAACATCACCTCGATCGCTGACTTCATGTCCTCGCGCTACGGCAAAAACCCGCTGGTCGCGGCGATGGTCACGCTGATCACGATCGCAGGCGTTCTGCCCTATATCGCACTACAGCTCAAAGCCGTCTCGCAATCCGTAATCGCAGTCGTACAGCCCGGCGAATATGCGCCCTATCTGGCGATCGCCGACCCGTTTGGCGGTATCACCTTGCTGATCGCGATCATCATGGCCGCTTTCGCGATCCTGTTCGGAACACGCCACATAGATGCGACCGAACATCAGAACGGCCTGATGCTCGCCATCGCGACAGAGTCCATCGTCAAGATCATCGCTTTTCTGGTGGTCGGCGTCTTCATTACCTACGGGCTGTTTGGCGGCATCGGGCCCCTAATCGAGCGTGCAGCGGAGCATCCCGAGATTATCGGGCTATTCGCCAAGGGCTTTGAAGGTGGCAACTGGATTACCGTCACATTTCTCAGCTCGGTCTGTATCATTCTCCTTACGCGCCAGTTTCATGTCACGATCGTCGAGAACAAGTCGGAGCGCGAGGTCGGCCGCGCGACATGGCTGTTCCCGCTTTACCTGATCGCCATCAATATTTTCGTCGTCCCGATCGCTATTGCCGGGCTGCTGACCTTTCCGCAAGGCGGCGTCGATCCGGATATGTTTCCGATCGCTCTTCCCCTGTCGAACGGCGCACAGCTCATCACGATCATTGCTTTTGTGGGAGGGCTGTCGGCCGCCACCGCGATGGTGATCGTGGAATCGGTCGCGCTGTCGATTATGATCTGCAACGACCTCGTCGTGCCAATCATTCTCCATCGCCTCAAGCAGAAGGATGGCGAACGCGTTTATCTGGGCTCCATGCTGCTGCATATCAGGCGGATCACGATTATCGCCATCCTCGTTCTGGCTTACCTATTCTATAGCGCTGTCGGTGACACTTACGGACTGGCGCGGATTGGCCTGTTGTCATTCGCGGCCATTGCCCAACTCGCCCCGGCGTTCTTTGGCGGACTGATCTGGCGCGGAGGCACAGCAAATGGCGCAATTGCAGGCATCTTCGCCGGTTTCGCCGTGTGGGGCTACACGCTGCTGATACCCTATTTCGAGCAGGCGGGCATCATCCAGACGAGCATTATGGAAGACGGGCTATTCGGATTTGCGCTGCTCAAGCCCGAAGCGATCCTCGGGCTGGGCATGGATTCGCTCACGCATGGCGTCGTCTGGAGTATGGCGATCAATATCCTGGTCTTCATACTTGTCTCAAAGCTGCGCGCTCCGGAACCGATTGAACGGCTGCAAGCCAATATTTTCGTGAACAAGCCGCTCGTCAGAACCAGTACGCCATCTTCCCGAACCTGGCAGACCTCCGTGACGACCGGCGATCTGATGCGAACGGTCGGGCGCTATCTGGGCGAGGAACGGGCGCACCACTCCTTCGCGGATTACGCGACCTCCCGGAACATGTCGCTCCTGCCGAAGGCGGAAGCCGACATTCACATGCTTCGCTTTGCCGAGAACCTGCTGGCCAGCGCGATCGGCGCCGCATCCTCCCGTCTGGTAATGTCCCTGGCGCTGAGGCGTCACGATGTCGGGATGAAACCGGCCCTGAAACTGCTCGACGACGCATCCGAGGCGATCCATTATAATCGTGACCTGCTCCAATCCGCGCTTGATCACGTTCATCAGGGCATCGCCGTATTCGACCGCGACATGCAGCTGATCTGCTGGAACCATGAATTCCGCGCGATGCTGCATTTGCCGCAGAATCTCGGGCGGGTTGGCGTGACCCTCGATCAGATGGTCCGCCATGTCGGGGCGCGCATCGTCAAGTATCCGGCCGATCTGGAGAGTTATGTCTCGAACCGGCTGCGCAGATATGCGGTGACCCAGGAAACCTTCCAGGAAAAGCTCGATGACGGCAAACAGGTCATCGAGGTGCAGACGACCGCCATGCCCCAGGGCGGGATCGTGACAACCTTCACCGACATAACCGAACGCGTGTCTGCCGCCGATGCGCTTGCGCGGGCGAATGAAACGCTGGAGCGGCGCGTGCATGAGCGAACGGCCGAACTGACCGACGTGAACCAGGCGCTTGCCGAAGCGAAGATCAAGGCCGATGAAGCCAATCTCGACAAGACGCGTTTCCTGGCCGCCGCCAGCCATGACATACTCCAGCCTCTCAACGCCGCGCGCCTTTACACGACGAGCCTGCTCGAACGGCAGCCGCCAGGTACGCTGGGAAGCCTTGCCGGCAAGGTTGACGCCTCGCTGGAATCCGTCGAGGAGATCCTGAACGCCCTTCTGGATATCTCACGGCTCGACACCGGTTCGATCAAACCGGAAATCCGGACATTCGCGCTGGGCGAGCTTCTGCAGCAGCTCCAGATCGAATTTGAACCTCAGGCGGGGGAAAAAGGTCTGAAGCTGGTCGTAAAACCATGCAGTCACTACGTTCAGACCGATCGCCGCATGCTACGCCGCATGCTGCAGAACCTGATTTCGAACGCCGTCAAATATACGGGCAGCGGCACTGTTCTCATCGGCTGCCGGCGCAAAGGCCGGATGCTGCGCATCGAGGTTCACGATACCGGCACTGGCATCAACGCCGCCGATCACACGCTGATTTTCAAGGAATTTCAGCGGCTTGACAGTGCTGCGGGCGTGCAGGGGCTTGGCCTGGGCCTGTGCATCGTGCAACGCATAGGCAAAGTGCTCGACCACCCGATCACCTTGTCGTCAAAACAGGGCGTGGGATCGACCTTCGCCATTTCCGTTCCGCTCGGCAAGGCCACTCTGGCGGACTGGCACAAATCCCGGCCCACAATTGCGCCGACAGGACAACTCGGCGGCTGCATCGTACTTTGCATCGACAATGAGCCAGCAATATTGGACGGCATGCGGCAATTGCTGGAAAACTGGCAATGTACCGTCATGACTGCGCCGGATACGTCTGAAGCGCTGAAGCTGATCGAAGACAGCGCATCGCCGCCGAACTTCATCCTGGCCGATTATCATCTGGAAACGGAAACAGGCATCAAAAGCATAGAGCGTTTGCGGGAAACTATCGGCAAACCCGTCGCGGCGATCCTGATCACGGCTGACCGGTCTCCCGATGTCGAGAAGGAAGCGGAACGGCAAAATCTGTTTTTGCTCCGCAAGCCGATCAAGCCGGCAGCGCTGCGCGCCCTTATGAGCCGCTTGATATTACAACAGGTCGCAGCGGAATAACGCCGGTGCGTTAGCGAGAGCGAGACGCCGGACTATCAATCGGACTTAGCTGCAGCGCTCTATCTCCTTGTCCAAGCATCGGACTTGCCCGAAAACCGGTTCCCACTCTTCGGTCCGATGCTCTAAACCGCTTCCCCGGAAACATTTTTCCGGTATTCGCCGATCTCATCCTCGATCCGCTGCACGGCAATCACGGCCTGGGTCCGGCTTTCCACGCCCAGCTTCTGAAGTACGGCGGAGACATGGGCTTTGACGGTCGCTTCCGAAACGCCGAGATTGTAAGCGATCTGCTTGTTCAGCAAACCTTCTCCGAGAAGCGTGAGCACGCGCATCTGCTGTGGTGTCAAAGTCGCTATGCGATTCGCCAGAGTGGCGATTTCCGGATCGTCTTCAACGGTGAAATCAATGTCAGACGGTACCCAGATTTCTCCTCCGAGAACCTCGGCGATCGCCGTGCGGATCTTGTCGACGGAGACGGTTTTCGGAATATAACCCGACGCGCCGAGATTGAGGCAGCGGCGAATCGCCGAGGGCGCTTCATTTGCGGACACGACGACGACGGGCGTATCGGGATAAAGAGAGCGCAAGGTAACAAGCCCGCTAAAGCCGGCAACGCCCGGCATGTTCAGATCAAGCAGGATCAGGTCCACGGCATGTTCGGTGAGGAGCGCGACGAGTTCGTCCAGCGAGCCTGCTTCACTCAGCTTGAGATTGACAAACGCATCAGACAGCGTATGCCGCAAAGCATTGCGAAAAAGCGGATGATCGTCAACAATAGCAATGTGGTGCTCGGTCATGGAGATTGTTCGCGATGCGTTTCAACATAGCATAAAGTTGTAGCGCGAATTACCGATTATTGCCAAGCATTGCCTTGATTTTACCATAAATCGAGTTTTTCCGTCCGGCAGTGATGTGCTTTCAGGCCCATTTGCAACAGCAGGTTTTCTGTGGTTTGTGATACATCCTGACCGTAAGGAGATGCACCCCTATGAGTATGATAGACGAAGCTCAGCGAAAACGCCACGCCGCAGGTTCGTTCCGTTTGGCGTTCGGCGTTAGCGGCGTGATCGCTGCGCTGGTATTTATCATCCCGAATGTCGCCCCGGCCCTGAACGAATACGCCTTCTTCCGTTTCCCGCTGGGGTTGTTCGCTTCCACACAGGGGATGGTCTTCTGTCTGATCGCCGTTATCTACTGGGCGTCCAGCCAGCAGGATCGACTGGATCGCAAATATGGCCTGACTAACGAGCTTTGACAGCCCCTGCCCTCAAGGCAAGGCCCAACAGCACCGCACATGCAGGACTGACATAAACAATGTCTTTGAACACGAGCTACATTACCCCCAATCCCAGGCTTGGCACCGGCTTTGGCATCTTCACGAGTACATTTGCCAGTCTCGTCGTTCTACTCATCATTCTAGAGCAACTCGGTCTTGCGCGCTCGCTGATCAGCCAGCTCATCATCGTGCTGCCAATCGTCTTCTACGCCGCGATCGGCCTTTACGTGCGAACAACGGTCGTTGAAGACTATTTCATCGCCGGGCAGCGCGTGCCTCCGCTTTATAACGGCCTTGCCCTGTCCGCGAATGTCGTCAGCGGCGCAGGGCTTCTGGGACTGACCGGATGTTTCTTCTTCATCGGCTATGATGCGCTTCCGATTGCGCTTGGCTGGTGCGCCGGGCTCGGGCTCATGTCGATCCTGCTTGCGCCCTATCTGCGCAAGATGGGCGCTTACACGCTGCCGGGTTTTTTCAGCATACGGTTTTCAAGCCGCATCTGCCGCGTCGTTACAGCGCTGCTGCTGATTCCTCCGGTCCTGATGCTGCTGGTTGCTGAACTGCATATCGGCCGTTCGGTCGCATCGATCTTCCTGCGCTCCGATCCGGACTTCATCCTTCAGATTGGGTGCCTGCTGCTGGCGGTAACCGTGATTTTCGGCGGGATGCGTGCACTGACCTGGACGCAATGCGCGCAATTCATCGTTGTTATACTGAGCATCAGCGTGCCGCTCATCGCGGTCTCCATTCTCGTCACCAACCTGCCCTTGCCACAGCTTTCCTTTGGCACGATCATACAGCAACTCGCCGAGATGGAGGCGCAAAGAGGTGTCGCGCCGGCATTTGTGCAGCCACTTGGCGATGTTCTCCCCGGTGATGACGCGACCCAGCTCAATAAGCCCTTCGGCGTCATGCTGGAAAGCCTTGGCGCTGGCGATTTCATCGCGCTGACGCTCTGCTTCATGCTCGGCGCTGCGGTTCTGCCGACGCAGATCCCGCGTATGAGCACGACCCCAAGCGTCTCGTCGGTGCGCAAATCGATCGGCTGGGCGGCGATTTTCGTCGGCTTTATAGTGCTGACAATTCCAGCCTTCGCCGCCTTCACCAAATTCCAGGTCGCGCTGGACCTTCTCGGTATTCCAGCTTCGCAGATCCCCGATTCCGGTGCGGTCCTGTCGCAGCTCGGTTTGCTGGAGATTTCTCCTAACTCGCTCGATCCCGCGCTCGGCAATGCCGAGATTGCGTTCTATCGCGATTATGTCGCCCTTATGCTGCCGGTGCTCAACGATTTCCCATTCGTATTGATCGGCTTGATCGGAGCAGCCGCACTGGCGGCGGTCATGGCGGCGGCGGGCGGCCAACTCGTTACGCTGGCCAATGTCATCGCCAATGATTTCTATCATCCGTTTCACCAGACGGCGTCTCCCGCACGGCGGCTGCTTGTTGCGCGCCTTGGGCTCATCGCGATCATTATTGCCGCCTATCTTCTTACCACCCAAACCGAGTTCGATCCGCTACGGTTGCTCATTCAGGCATTCTCCGTGAGCGCGGGTACGTTTTTTGCCCCGCTCATTCTTGCAATCTGGTGGAAAGGGCTTACACAATTCGGCGCAATCTGCGGAATGGTTGTTGGACTGGCCGTTACGGCGTTGCAGTTTACCGTGTCGCCCGGCGTCGCGATTCTCGGCGTCGACCCGCTAACCGCCGGTATGCTCGGCGTTCCGCTGTCTCTGCTTGCAGCGATTGGCGGCAGCATGGTTTCGCCAAAACCATCGGACGAGACGCTGGAAATCGTCAACGAGATCGGCATCCCGTCCGGGGAGACGGTTCACGCCCGTCTGACCCGTCTCGCAGCAAGGGGCAAGGCGTTGAAACCGTGACCATCATCCAGCCAAACAGGTAGGCACCCATGACCGCCAGCGCTCTCAGAAGCCTGTTTCCGGAGATCAGCCCGTATCGTGATGGTTTCCTGCCGGTTTCCCGCCTGCATACGATCTATTACGAGGAATGCGGCAATCCGGACGGCAAGCCGGTCGTCATGGTTCATGGCGGCCCCGGCGGGGGCTCTACCCCGGTCATGCGGAGATTTCACGATCCGGACGTCTACCGCATCATTCTCTTCGACCAACGCGGCTGCGGACGCTCAACACCCTATGCCTCGATAGAGGAAAACACGACCCAGCATCTGATCGCGGACATGGAAGCCCTTCGCGGGCATCTCGGTCTTGAGAGCTGGCAAATTTGCGGCGGTTCCTGGGGATCGACGCTTTCGCTTGCCTATGCTCAGACCCATCCCGACCGCGTGACGGAAATTATCCTTCGCGGGATTTTCCTTTTACGGCGGGCCGAACTCGAATGGTTCTATCAGCAAGGCTGCAGCTGGATTTTTCCGGAAGCCTTCGATGACTATCTCAAACCGATCCCGCAGGAGGAACGCGGCGACATGATCGCCGCCTATCACCGCATCCTGACTGGCCCGGAAAGCCATGAACGGCTCCAGGCCACCCGTAGCTGGAGCGCATGGGAGGGCACGACCTTGTCGCTCAAGCCGGATCCCGAAAGGGTTCGCAATTTCAGCCAGGACAGCTACGCTCTCGCCTTTGCACGCATCGAGTTGCATTATTTCGTCAATCGCGGCTTCTTCGCAACGGATGGCCAGCTATTGCAGAATATCGGCGCTATCCGTCATATTCCGGCTGTCATAATACATGGGCGTTACGATGTTATTACTCCTGCGCGGAATGCCTGGGATCTGAAAAAAGCCTGGCCGGAAGCGGAGCTGCGAATCGTGCCGCTTGCAGGGCACGCAATGACGGAAGCCGGCATTGCGCATGAAATCATGCTCGCAGCAGACGAATTTGCCCGGCATGCGCCCTAGTGGAGCTTTTGAATTCAACATTTGAGATCAAGCCCATCTGCAAGCGGCACTCAAATGTTGAATCCGCTCCAACAGCTGGACTACGGAGATCCTGATGGAAGTCATTGCAACAGGGATCGCTTTCTGCGCCCTTCTCACATTGAACGCACTGCTCGTACTCACCGTCTTCACCAAGTTTTTGACGCTATGGCCGGCGCCAGATGACGACAGCTGGCAAAGCCATACGTTCTGGCCGCTCTTCCGCATCGGGCTCGGCCTGACCATTCTGATCGGCGTCTGGCAGTTCGCCGTGGCCGAGTCCCACGGATTGGGGGCGGTCGCAGGCGTTCCGCTGGCGCTGCTGGCACTTGGATTTACCGTCTACGGATATTTTGATCTGGGGATCGACAAAACCTATGGCGCGGATGACTCCCTGGTGACGACCGGCCTTTATCGTTACAGCCGCAATCCGCAATATGTCGCTTCGATTATCGGCTTTACCGGACTGGCCATTGCAGTCGCGACGCCGGAAATCATCTTGCTGTCCGCGCTCGCAATCCTCGTCTACACATTGATGACTTATGCCGAGGAACCCTGGCTGGAGAAAATCTACGGTGAGGAATATCGCGCCTATGAAGCGCGTACGCCCCGTTTTCTCAGCCTTACGAAATTATTTGAAAAGCCGCTCGCTACATCACGGTGATCCATTAGTGGCGAGGTTAGGCGGCTTGTGAGCGGCGCGTAACACAATCCAGCGCTTCGCGCAGCAGCTCAAGCCCGGCATCGGGCCGCGCGCCGGCATCACTCAGCGTCCGCCGCCACATCCTCGCGCCCGGCACGCCCTGATACAGCCCGACCATATGGCGCGTAATGGAATGCAGCCGGTGGCCTTTGCCAAGTTGCTCGCTGATATAGGGCGTCAGGGCAAGCACGACATCGCCCGGATCGGCCGTCGGCGCGGCCTCGTCATAATAGCGCCGGTCGACATCAGCGAGCACCCACGGGCTCTGATAGGCGGCGCGGCCCAGCATGACGCCATCAACATGATCCAAATGGGCATCGGCTTCATCGAGCGTCGTAATCCCGCCATTGATTATGATGGTCAGACCGGGGCGGGCCGCCTTCAGCCGATAGACACGATCGTAATCAAGCGGGGGCACATCGCGGTTCTGCTTCGGGCTCAACCCACCGAGCCACGCCTTGCGGGCATGCACGATGAAAGTCGAGCATCCGGCGCCTGCAACCGTTTCGAT
>JAHQVI010000233.1 GCA_019634405.1 Hyphomicrobiales bacterium | reverse complement strand
GCCGGTTTTCGGGTAAATCCGATGCTTCAGCAAAAAGAGCATCGGACCGAAAAGTGGATGCCGGTTTTCGGGTAAATCCGATGCTTCAGCAAAAAGAGCATCGGACCGAAAAGTGGACGCCGGTTTTCGGATCAATCCGATGTGTATGCAAAGAAGAAGTATGGCGCGTCAGCCTTAATCGGTTGAAAGTCTGGAGCTTTGACTGGTGCATGGCGTTTGTCCTTGTGCACCAATCCTTTGCTCCAGACGCAACAAGGCGGATCTGATACAGCTGCCCGTAGCCGACCTGCGGGCCAGCCGGAGCCGCCCGCAGGTCTTCACCACGCATTGACCGCGTTCAATGCGTTCCCCTCTGTCAGCTTTTGGTTGCAGGGCCCCTGTCGCTCATGGATGCCGAAAAGCGTCTGTGTTTGTTATCCCGCGGGCATCCCGAACTGGCCGAGCTAGAAATCTGCACGCACAACCTTTGGTTGTCAAAAAATCTTTAAATTTATCCCCGTTCACTTTTTTTAAATTTTTTACACGGTTCGGAGACCGTTCATCAAAAGGGGATTAGCCTCTGTCTGTCTTTGGATATCGCCTTGCGATAACATATGCTGCCTGAACGATTTGTTTGGAATTGTGGCCGCCATATCAAACGCTCGCGCGCCCAAGCGTCCCAGGGGAAATTTTATGCCAATCTCGCTGCGTCCTGTTCATCTCATTTTTGCGTTATTCTTTTCTGTCAATTCACTGATCAACGCCCCGGCGTATGCCCAGAACTTCCTCCTGCCCGATACGGAGCAGGCGGCGGCCGAATTTGAAACATATCTGAAGGCGCAGTGGTCCACGAAGGGCAACAATGCGAAAGGCTGGCGTAGCCGGGCCGATGCAGCGATGAAGGATAATGATCCTCGCGCTGCAACCGGTTTTTATGCCTCCGCCGCCGTGCTGGACCCGGACAATGCCGATAGCTGGCTGCAATTGGCGCGCGCCTATCTCGCAATCCAGACGCAGAATTACAGCGAGCAATACAGGTTCCGCAACTCCGCAACATCGGCGGCCTACCTCGCCTATAAGCGCGCCCAGAATGACAGCCTGAAAGCGGCGGCGCTTGCAACGCTAGGGCAAAGCTTTGCCGCCCGCTCCATATGGCGTCCGGCGATCGAAAGCTATCGCGCAAGCCTTGCTTTGCAGGACAACGCCGATATTCGCGTGATCTTTGATCAGATGGTGGCAGAGCACGGGTTTCGCATGCTCGACTACACCGTCGATTCAGATTCGGCAACGCCCCGCATCTGCGTGCAATTTTCAGAAGCGCTGGCTCCCGGCCGGATCGATTTTGCGAAATTCGTCTCGCTCAACGGCGAAGATCCGGCAGGCGTACGCGCCGAAGGCAGCCAGCTCTGCGTCGACGAACTGCTGCATGGACGTCGCTACACGCTGCGCATCCGTGAGGGATTGCCGTCTGCGGTTGGCGAAGATTTGCCCAAATCGGTTGATCTGACCATCTATGTGCGGGACCGCAAACCCGCGGTTCGCTTCACGAGCAACCGCTATGTGCTGCCACGCAGCGGCCAGCAGGGCGTTCCGGTCATTGCGATCAATACAAAGTCGGTCAAGGTCGAATTATATCGCATCGGAGACCGTCAGCTTGCTGATGAAGTTCTTGATGGCACGTTCGGCCAGCAGGTCCATGGTTACGAGGCCCAGCAACTTGAAAACAACCGCGGCGAGAAACTCTGGACAGGCGAAATGCCGGTCAAGACCGCGCTGAACGAAGAAGTTACGATCGCCTTTCCAATCGACGAATTGCTTCCCGATCTCAAACCCGGTCTCTACATCATGACCGGCCAGCCGGCAGAAGCCGCGAATGAATACGCCGAGCGTGCGACGCAATGGTTCGTCGTATCCGATCTCGGATTGATGGCGATGAACGGCGTGGACGGTGTTCACGGATTCGTGCGTTCGCTTTCGGATGCGCAGGCAAAGCAGGACGTAGAGGTCCGGCTGCTGGCGCGAAACAATGAGGTGCTGGCGACGGCGACGACAGATGAGAACGGCTATGTCCGCTTTGACGCCGGTCTGGCGCGCGGCAAGGGCGGACTGTCTCCAGCGCTGCTGGTTGCTCGCGAGGTGAACGGCGATTACGGTTTCCTCGATCTGACCCGTGCCGCCTTCGATCTGTCCGACCGCGGCGTCGGGGGACGGCAAACGCCCGGCCCTCTCGATGCAATGCTGTTCACCGAGCGCGGCGTCTACCGCCCCGGCGAAACGGTCTATCTGACGGCGCTGCTGCGCGATCAGCTAGGCAAGGCCGCGCATGGCGTGCCGCTGACCCTGAAGATCCTGCGTCCGGATTACGTCGAATTCCGCCGCGAACTTCTGCAGGATGGCGGCGATGGCGGACGCAGCCTCTCTCTCACCATACCAGCGGCCGCCATGACCGGCACATGGCGCGTATCGGCGCATGCCGATCCCGACGGGGCCGCCATTGGCGAGGCTGCATTCCTGGTTGAGGATTACACGCCGGAGCGCCTTGAAATGACGCTTGTTCCCGCCGCCGAGGTCATGACCGGGGAAGATGGTGTTGAGATCGCGGTCAATGGCCGTTATCTGTATGGCGCGCCTGCCTCGAACCTTGTGCTGGAAGGCGAGGTTACGGTCAGCGAAAGCAAGACTGGCCGCAAGGGTTATGAAGCCTATACGTTCGGCCTCGATGACGAGAATTTTTCGTCTCAGAGACAACCGCTGCAGGACCTTCCGCTGACGGACGAACAAGGCGCGGCCACGCTGCTTGCTAAACTCCCCGTTTTGGCGCAGACGACGCAACCGCTTCAGGCCCGGATCGCAGTCCGCATGCGCGAACCGAGCGGGCGCGTGCTTGCGGAAACGGTCGAACTCCCCGTTCGCCCGGCAAAACCAACAATTGGCGTCAAGCCGGAATTTTCAGGCAATCATGCGGGCGAAGGGACTGGCGACAAGGCATTCGATATCGTCGTGCTGGATCGAGATGGCAATCCCGCAGAGATGAAAGAGCTGACATGGGAGCTGGTGCGGCTGGAGCAGCGCTTCCAGTGGTATAATCGCGATGGGCGCTGGGACTACGAAACCGTAACCTATGTTCGCAAGGTGGCGAATGGAACGGTCGACGTCGACGCTGGCCCTGCGCGCATAACAGTTCCAGCCGGCTATGGCCGTTTCCGCCTTGAAGTGACAGCGGCGGGCAATCAAGCGCTTCCCGCCAGCCACAGCTTCTATTCCGGATGGTACGTAGCTGAAGGCAGCGAGACGCCTGACATTCTCGATGTCGCGCTTGACAAGCCTGCCTATAAGACGGGTGACGTAGTCCAGGTCAAGATCAGCCCACGCATGGCGGGCGAGGCCATTGTCTCCATCGTAAGCGACCGTGTCATTGCAACGAAGACGGTGCCGGTGTCCGAAAGCGGCGCAGCAGTCAGCTTCGAAACCGATGAAAGTTGGGGGCCGGGCGCTTATGTGTTGGCGCAGCTTTACCGTCCGATGGATAGTGGAGCCAAGCGTATGCCAAGCCGCGCCATCGGCGTGAAGTGGATCGGCTTCGACTCTGCTGACAACACGATCGGCATCAGTCTCGATCTGCCCGAGAAGCAGCGGCCCAACCGGGCTCTGACCATTCCGGTGCAGCTTGCCGGGTTGGCCAGTGGCGAGACGGCACAGGTTACGATTGCGGCGGTCGATCTAGGCATTCTTAATCTGACGGATTACGAAACGCCCGAGCCGGATACATATTATTTCGGCCAGCGCAGGCTCTCAATGGAACTTCGCGACCTTTATGGACGGTTGATCGATGGCATGCAGGGCGTGCGCGGAACGATCCGTTCCGGCGGTGGCGGCGTGCCCTTCGGGCTGGCGATGCAGGGGCGGCCGATGAATGCCGAGCCTCTCGCCTTCTATTCGGGCGTCATACAGGTCGGCGAGGATGGCAAGGCCGAAGTCAGCTTTAACATTCCCGCATTCGACGGGACATTGCGCGTCATGGCCGCAGCCTGGAGCGCGGGCAAGCTTGGCCATGCAACCAAAGATGTGATCATTCGCGACCCGCTGGTTATTCAGGGCACGCCTCCGAAATTCCTGATCGTCGGCGATACGTCCGAACTACACCTCAGCATACGGAATGTTGAGGGTGCTGAAGGCGATTATGAGCTATCAGCGCTGACGGACGGCGTGATCTCGATCCCGGAAGCGGACGCCACGCAAAGCTTTGCGCTGAAACCGGACGAGCGGAAGGATATCGCATTGCCATTATCCGGTGACGCGATCGGCAATGCGTCCATCGAAGTGCTGTTGAGCGGACCCGAAGGACAGGTCATCACGCGGGGCTATGCGCTTCAAGTCAAGCCAGCGGCACCGAATGTCACAAGGCGCTCGGTTCAAACGCTTGCCGCCAATAATGGTTCTCTGCGTGTAACGGCCGATCTGGTTGCCGATCTCATTCCGGAAACGGCGCGCGTGACCATCAGCGCCGGTCCGGCTGCATCGCTCGACGTGCCGGGGCTGCTGCTTGCGCTCGACCGTTATCCGCTGGGCTGCGCGGAGCAGACCGTCAGCCGTGCGTTGCCGCTTCTCTATCACAATGAAATTGCGGACAGTTTTGGTCTGGCGGGCGATGAGGGCGCGAAGCAGCGAATACAGGCGGCGATCGGCCGGTTGGCGCTGCTGCAGGACTCCAGCGGCTCTTTCGGCCTCTGGTCGCCAAGCGGCTATGATCTCTGGCTGACCGCTTATGTCACCGATTTCCTGACGCGCGCTCAGGAGGGCGGCTATCGGATACGCTCGACCGTGCTGGAAAGTGCGCTCGACCGGCTGAAAAATGCCGTCAACTACGCCGGCGAATTCGAAAGTGGCGGAGAGGAACTGGCGTATGCTCTTTACGTTCTTGCCCGCTCCGGACGCGCTGTCGTCGGCGATCTGCGTTATTACACCGATGAGAAGCTGGAAAATTTCGCTACCCCTTTGGCTCAGGCCCAACTTGGCGCAGCCCTCGCGATGTATGGCGACAAGGACCGCGCCGAACGCGCATTCAGCGTTGCCCTGCGGTCCCTTCAGCCGGAGCCGGAACCGAAATTCAGCGCCTATCGCAGTGATTTCGGCACTTCTCTTCGCGATGGCGCGGCCATGCTGACGCTGGTCTCCGAGACGCGGACGCTGGCGGACAGCAAGGCCGAGCTTCTGGATCTCGTCAATCGCCGCCGCGCATCGAAATCAGGCACCAGCACACAGGAAAACGCCTGGCTGCTTCTGGCCGCAAAAGCGCTGATCGACGAGAGCCGTGATCTTACGATCGAGGTGGACGGCGCTTCGCAGACCAGCCCTGTTCAGCGCGTGATCGGTGCGGGGGATATTTCGGATAAGCCGTTTGTCCTGAAAAATCTGGCGGACCGGCCAATCGGCGCCACCGTAATCGTCAGTGGAGCATCGGTAACACCCGAACCGGCCGCGTCTGCCGGCTTCACCATCGACCGACGCGTCTACACGACAAGCGGCGAGGAAGTCAGTCTCGTCAATGCGAAGCAGAATGACCGGTTTGTCGTTGTGCTGAAGGTCAGCGAGACGGAGGCAAAGCTCGGGCATATCATCGTCGAGGACCGTCTGCCGGCCGGGTTCGAGATCGAGAATCCGAGTCTTGTAAAGGGCAGTGACATCAGCGCATTTTCGTGGCTCGGCAATCCGGCTGACCCATTGCATACTTCGTTCCGCGATGATCGTTTTCAGGCGGCGTTCTCAGAAATCCGCAGGGATAAATCGACGCCGGCGAACTTCACGATGGCTTATGTGATGCGGGCGGTCACACCCGGCGAATACACCCATCCCGGCGCATATGTCGAGGATATGTATCGGCCGGAACGCTTTGCCCGTACTGAACCGGGCAAGGTGAAGATCGCGCGGTGAACGCGGCTGGGCGGATGAGCAGCTATGATTGGCAAAGTAGTCAGACGGCTGATTGATTGCAAGCTTGCGCGCATGCGGGTCTGGGTGCGCAGCGCGGTGCTGGCTGGCGCTCTCGGCTTTGGCGTTGTCGCTTTGGCCTATCATGCTGCGATCTACTGGCTTG
>JAHQVI010000232.1 GCA_019634405.1 Hyphomicrobiales bacterium | reverse complement strand
GGTGATGTCGACGCGCTTGGCTGTGCCCAGCATGTCCATGGTTACCGATTCCAGTTTCATGCCCAGATCGTCGCTGATGACCTGGCCGCCGGTCAGGATCGCGATGTCCTGCAGCATCGCCTTACGGCGATCACCAAAGCCCGGTGCCTTGACGGCCGCGATTTTCAGACCGCCACGCAGTTTGTTGACCACGAGTGTTGCCAATGCTTCGCCTTCGACGTCTTCAGCGATGATCAGCAGCGGACGGGAAGACTGAACAACAGATTCCAGAACTGGCAGCATAGCCTGAAGATTGGACAGCTTCTTTTCGTGAATGAGGATCAGCGGGTCTTCCAGCTCGACGCGCATTTTTTCAGCGTCGGTCACGAAGTAAGGCGAGAGATAGCCACGGTCGAACTGCATGCCTTCGACGACTTCCAGTTCCGTTTCGAGGCTCTTGGCTTCATCGACCGTGATCACGCCTTCATTGCCGACCTTTTCCATAGCTTCGGCGATCAGGCCGCCGACTTCCGCGTCGCCATTTGCCGATATTGTGCCGACCTGAGCAACTTCACCGCTGGAAGAAATCGTCTTTGCATTGGAGGAAAGTTCGCTGATGATCGCGCTAACCGCCAGATCGACGCCGCGCTTGAGATCCATCGGATTGGCGCTTGCTGCAACGGATTTTGCGCCTTCGCGGACGATCGCCTGTGCAAGCACAGTTGCGGTGGTCGTACCGTCGCCGGCGATGTCATTGGTCTTGGAGGCGACTTCGCGCACCATCTGTGCGCCCATATTCTCGAACTTGTCTTCCAGCTCGATTTCCTTGGCGACGGTTACGCCGTCCTTGGTAATGCGCGGCGCGCCGAAGGATTTGTCGAGTACAACATTGCGGCCTTTCGGGCCAAGCGTGACTTTCACGGCATCAGCAAGAGTATCTACGCCGCGAAGCATGCGCTCGCGGGCTTCCTGCGAAAATTTTACGTCTTTAGCGGCCATTTTACAATCTCCTTGAAGTCAATGAAATCTATTAAGCAGCTTTTTTCTTGCCGCTGGCGGTGTCTTCGAGCACGCCCATGATGTCGGATTCTTTCATGATCAACAGATCTTCACCGTCAATTTTGACTTCAGTTCCGGACCATTTGCCGAACAGCACACGGTCGCCAGCTTTTACGTCGAGAGGAACAAGTTCGTTGTCGTCACCGCGCGCGCCGGAGCCAACGGCGATAACTTCGCCCTGCTGTGGTTTTTCCTGCGCTGTGTCGGGAATAATGATGCCGCCAGCCGTTTTTTCCTCGGCATTGATACGGCGAACGACGACGCGATCGTGAAGCGGACGAAACTTCATCGGTGATATCTCCCTGAAATCATATGACAATATCAATGGCGGGAGGATACTGCTCTACCGCCATGCAACGCATCTAGGCGCTATTGTTAGCACTGTCAAGTAGTGAGTGCCACGTTTTCCACGTTGCATGCAAGACTCTGTAATTGCATGGAAAACATCAGTGGGTTTGCGTCGCTGGATGACGGCTTTCCGCAGTGACGCGGGAAGAACACGCGCTACGCCGGTTTAGGAATTGTTACTTTCATGAGGTGCGCTGGCGTAAACGCGCATTGACCGGTGAGGCCCAAAAGCGCCTCACCGTCGTTTCATTGGATCTCGTCAGGCCTTAGTCGGCGAGCAGAAAGCCGCCGGACTGACGCGCCCAGAGCTTTGCGTACAGGCCGCCCTGCTTCTTGACCAGTTCGTCATGCGAGCCTTCTTCCACGATCTGCGCCCGGTCCATGACGATCAGCCGATCCATGGCTGCGATCGTTGACAGACGGTGTGCGATTGCGATCACCGTCTTGTTCTGCATGAGGTTGTAGAGCTGCTCCTGGATCGCGGCTTCCACTTCGGAGTCGAGCGCAGATGTCGCCTCATCGAGGATCAGGATCGGAGGATTCTTCAGGAGCACGCGCGCTATGGCGATGCGCTGCCGCTGACCGCCGGACAGTTTCACGCCGCGTTCCCCGACCTGTGCTTCGTATCCCTTGCGTCCCTTGTAATCCTCCAGCTCGCCGATGAAGTCATGAGCATGAGCCTGTCTTGCCGCAGCAAGCACCTCCTGCCTGGTTGCCTCTTTTCGTCCATAGAGAATATTTTCATAGACGGAGCGATGAAGCAGAGACGTGTCTTGCGTGACCAGACCTATATGCAACCGCAGGGAATCCTGAGTGACTTGCGAAATATCGGTTCCGTCGATCAGAATGCGCCCGCTATCAAGATCATGAAAGCGCAGGAGCAGATTGACAAGGGTTGACTTGCCCGCGCCGGACGGTCCCACGAGGCCGATCTTTTCGCCCGGCCTGATCGTGAGGTTCATCTCGGTCATCAGTGGCGTATCGCGCCCATAGCCGAATGCAACATTCTCATAGCGAATTTCGCCATCGGTGACAGCTAGTTGGCTTGCATTCTCCTGGTCCCTGACGGTGATTGGCCGCGAGAGGGTTTCCATGCCTTCCTGCACAGTGCCGATATTTTCGAACATGTTCGTCAGGACGAACATGATCCATCCGGCCAGGCCGTCAATGCGTATGACAAGCCCGGTCGCCAGTGCGATGGCGCCAAGGCTGATGGTGCCCTGACTCCAGAGCCAGAGAGCGAGGCCGCAGGTGCTGCAAATCAGCAGTCCGGACAGAATAGTCACGCAGGTTTCGCACAGCGAACTGGTGCGCAGCATTCTGTAGAAGATGTCCGTATGTTCCTGAATGGCGTCACGCGCATACTGGTCTTCGGATTTGGTATGCGCGAACAGCTTCACGGTCATGATGTTGGTATAGCTGTCGACGACACGGCCCATCAGCATCGAGCGCGCCTCCGACATGTCAGCCGAGCGGTCCTTTAGCCGCGGGACGAAATAGGCAAGGCACAAGCTGTAGAGCGCGAGCCAGATCAGCAGCGGTATGATCAGCCGAATATCAGCCTCGGAAAAGAGGATGACAGCGC
Organism: Hyphomicrobiales bacterium; assembly: GCA_019634405.1. GTDB lineage: Bacteria > Pseudomonadota > Alphaproteobacteria > Rhizobiales > Rhodomicrobiaceae > JAHQVI01. The sequence continues at coordinate 10,807 of JAHQVI010000232.1, read as the reverse complement.
CGGCCGTATAGACAGCAACGAACCACAGCCCGTCGACGAGTTGCACCATCGTCTGGCGCAAGGATGGCCCGGTTTGCATCACGCGATTCGCGACGCGCCCTGCAAAGTCGTTCTGAAAGAAGGACAGGCTCTGCCGGAGCAGATAGCGATGGTTCTGCCAGCGGATCAGGTTGGTAAAGTTGGCGTTTACCGTCTGGTTGACAATCATGATATGCACGGCAAAGGCGATCGGGCGGATGAGGACGGCGACCGTCAGCATCCATAACAGCATCTCTCCGTGCTGTTCGAAAAAGCGCTCCGGCGATTCGGATTCGCGCGCCAGATCGACAAGCTGACCGAGATAGGCAAACAGCGACAGTTCGACGATGCTTGCCACCAGCCCAACCGCCATGATTGCGGCAAAGGCAGGCCATACCTGCTGGATGAAGAACCAGTAGAATTTCAGCCAGTCAGTCGGCGGTTGAATGATGGGGGCCGCACGAAACGGCCGAATTCGGGATTCGAACCAGGAAAACATGGAATCGCTCTTGCCATTATATCGCTGAACATAAAACGTTTCGCGTGGCAGAGCGAATTAAAGCATCCGCGCCTAACGCCACGCGCGCAGGTCGTGCGCGTAATAGTGCATTAAGGTTAGCTCCAAGGATAAGCGCATATGCAGATCGCGCCAGAAGAACGGCATTTGACATTATCCAGCTCAAAAATCAACTTCGAAAATCCAGCGGATCACATATTTTTTAACTTCGTACGGAACCTCAAACGTTTCCCCATCCTTGACAAAAGCGTTCGATATATCGAACTTGTGCTGTATAACAGAATCCACGTGTGAGCACGAATTGCGGTGCTCCGTGAGAAGGAGTGATGTTATGAGCATCCAGTTCGGCAATAACGCGATTGACTTAAATTCATCGGCATCGCTCATATATTCCAATGGAGACAAGTTTTCCGCCGCTGAAAAGGCGGTCGAACTCAACGCCGGGCTTTCCGGTCTTGGCCCATCCGGAATCATTGCTGCGGCGCTGAAACAGGTAGATCCGGGGCGCTTTGCGATCGTTTCATCCTTCGGTACGGAATCGGCTGTTCTTCTGGCCGCCGCCGCTGAGGTTGACCGCTCCATTCCGGTCCTGATGATCGACACGGGCTACCTGTTTCCTGAAACGCTCGCCTATCGCGATCAGCTGCAGGAATTGCTCGGCATGACCGATTTTCGCATCCTTGTACCTGACGCTCAGGAAACGCAGGAGCAGGATCCGGAAGGCGATCTGTTCACAAGTGATCCGGATGCATGCTGTGAGCTGCGAAAAGTTCGCCCGCTTGGCCGAGCGCTTGATGGTTTTGATGCTTGGGCGAACGGACGCAAGCGCTACCAGAGTTCCAGCCGCGCCGACATTCCGGTTGTTGAACTTGACGGAGATCGCCTGAAGTTCAATCCGCTGGCAGGTCAGTCTCGCGGCGATATCGTCGAACGCTTCCGCGCCTTGGGGCTGCCTTATCATCCGCTGGAGAAATTCGGCTTCGCCTCTATTGGCTGCATGCCGTGCACGAGCCGGGTTGCTCTGGGTGAAGATCCGCGCGCTGGACGCTGGCGTGGCCGCGGAAAGCTGGAATGCGGCATTCACATAGCGGCGGCAAAGTCCTGAAGGGGAAAGCCGGAGTTTGACGATGCTTCGGTATTGAAAATGGTCTATGGTCCGGGCAAATCGAACCCCTGATCATTGTCCGGCTTCTCCATGACCTTATCTACACCTGACCAGCCGATTCCAATTCTGGATTCAATATCGAGCCTCGCGCGTCGCTATGATGTCTGGCTAACCGACATTTGGGGCGTCATGCATAATGGTTTGCAGCCCTTTCCGCGAGCGGTCGAGGCGTGCAGGCTCTTCCGGCAGGGTGGGGGCGCGGTCATTTTGATCTCGAACTCACCGCGCCCGGCCGAAACGGCGCGTATCCAGCTTCGCGAGGTTGGCGTTGTCGATGACAGCTATGATTCGATCGCGACATCCGGCGATGTAACGCGCCAGATGATTTCGGCCTACAGGGGGAAGACGATTTTTCATCTTGGCCCTGAGAGGGATCTGCCGATTTACGACGATCTTGGCGTGACGATCGGGCCACTCGAAGAGAGCGCGCTTGTTGTTTGTTCCGGCCTTTTCAACGACGAAACCGAAACGCCGGGCGATTATGCGGAGTTGCTGGCCGATCTGCGCAAGCATAAATTGCCGATGCTCTGCGCCAATCCCGACCTGATGGTCGAGCGCGGCAATCGACTGATCTATTGCGCGGGTTCCATTGCGAAAGCCTATGCGGAGATCGGCGGCGAGACGATCTATGGCGGCAAGCCTCATGCGCCGATCTATCAGCTCGCATTCCGGCAAGCAGCGACGAGAAAAAGCGGCATCACGCGACAGCGGATGCTGGCCATCGGCGACGGGTTGCACACTGACATACCCGGCGCCGCCGCCGCCGGAGTTGACAGCGTCTTTATCGCGAGCGCGGTTCACGTGCCGGGCGGAAGCGAAGGGCTGATGGATGGATCGGTGTTGAATGATCTGCTGGTCGGCATTGACGCCCGGCCCGTTGCGGCGATGAAGGGCCTTGCCTGGTAAAGGTGATGAAGGGCCAGAGCATCGGACCGAAAAGCGGATACCGGTTTTCGGACAAATCCGATGCTTCAACAAAGAGAGCATCGGACCGAAAAGTGGATACCGGTTTTCGGATAAATCCGATGTTGACCCAAAGAGACAGAGCGCCTCCGTCCTGTCCGGTTGGCAGCCCGGCGCTCTTGCCCGCATAAATGTCCGATGAGCCGCAATAATCTCTATTTCCATTATTGCCCGGCGGAGCTGAAGCCGCTATTGATCGCGTCGAAAGCTACGGGTTGTTTTTATGCTGCCAACAACCAGCGATAAGAGGTGATATGGAAGTCTTCAACGGCTGGCGCGGCGTCCCTGACCATCTGCGGGGGGCGTCATTGGCAATAGGAAAGTTTGACGGCGTACATCGCGGGCACCGCGCCGTGCTTGAACTTGCAAAACAGAGCACGCGTCCTGGTCTGTTAACCGGCGCAATGGTGTTCGATCCGCATCCCCGAAAATTCTTTCAGCCGGACAAGGCGTTATTTGAACTGACGCCATTGCCGCACAAGCTTGAACTTCTGGCGGATTGCGGCATCGATCTTGTTGCCGTGCTGCCTTTCGACCGGGAGCTTGCCAGTCTTGGAGCGGAGCATTTCGTTCAGGATGTACTTGTCGACGGTTTTGGGATCAGCCATGCCGCTACGGGGTACAATTTTTTCTTCGGCAAGAATCGTCAAGGAACGCCCGATACGTTGCGGGAGCTGGGCGTGAAATACGGTTTTGGCGTCAGCGTCGCTTCGGCGGTCGGCGCGTCCGGAGAGATTTTCTCTTCCAGCCGTATAAGAGAATTGCTGGCGGAAGGCGACGTTGCGGCGGCGTCCGAAATTCTCGGCAATCTCTGGCAGGTAGAGGGCGTGGTTGAATCGGGCGCGGGGCGCGGCTCCGTTCTTGGTTTTCCAACGGCAAATATCCGTCTTGCTGAAGGTCAGTTGCTCAGACACGGGATTTACGCCGTTCGCGTTGGCGTTAATGGGAACTGGTACAATGGGGCCGCCTATCTTGGCACGCGCCCGACCTTCGATTCTGGCCCATCGCTGTTGGAAACATTCCTTTTCAATTTCGAAAACAATCTGTATGGGCAGGTTATCAAGATCGAATTTGTGGACTTCGTCAGGGCGGACGCGAAATTCCGTTCAGGGACGGATCTGGTTGCTCAGATGCAGAAAGATTGCGCTAAGGCGAAGATAATATTAGAGAAATACTCGGTCGAGCAAAGATCGTGATTACTTGTCGAGGTGAAGTGTATTCAATATATCCGTGCTTGGAAAAATGCAAAACCCTTATGTTGTTCAGGTGAGACTATTATTGAATATATGAATTCAATGGGGATACGGACTAATATTCACCCTAGAGGGGGATGCAATTCGTCGCTTTTGGTATATCTTGACATGAATAAGCTACTGAGAAGCCCCAAGCGATATTAAACGATTATTTCTGCCCCCCATTTTGCATGATATATCGATCGTGGATCGAACTGGCCTTCATACAGAAGTATGAAGGCCTTTTTTATTTGGAGGTTCTCCAGTTCACATGTGCAATGCGCGGTTGCCGACAGCGAGGGCGGCTTCCTTGATGGCTTCGGTCAAGGTCGGGTGCGCGTGGCAGGTTCTTGCCAGGTCTTCCGCTGAGCCGCCGAATTCCATCATCACGGCGGCTTCCGCGATCATATTGCCTGCATCCGGCCCAACGATATGAACACCGAGAACGCGGTCTGTCGTCGCATCCGCCAGAACCTTGACGAAACCGTCCGTCTGACGGTTCACCTTGGCGCGGCCATTCGCCGTAAAGGGACACTTGCCGCTTGCATAGCTGACGCCCGCTTCCTTCAGCTCCTCCTCGGTCTTCCCGACCGAGGCAACTTCCGGATAGGTGTAGATCACGTTCGGGATAACGTCGTAATTCACATGTCCGGCCTGCCCGGCAAGAATTTCGGCGACTGCAACGCCTTCATCTTCAGCCTTGTGCGCCAGCATCGGTCCGGAGATCACGTCCCCAAGCGCATAGATGCCTTCGACATTGGTCTGATAGTGATCGTCGACCATGATTCGCCGGCGATTATCGAGCTTCACGCCGACATCTTCGAGGCCGAGGCCGTCCGTATAGGGGGTGCGCCCGATTGCGACCAGAACGACATCGGCTTCGATGGATTCGCTGTCGCCGCCCTCGGAGGGCTCGATCGTCGCCTTGACGCCGCGGCCATTGGGATCGACGCCCGTTACCTTGTGGCTCAGCTTGAACTCGATGCCCTGCTTGCTGAGAATGCGCTGGAACTGTTTTGCGACCTCGCCATCCATGCCGGGAATGATCCGGTCCAGAAATTCGACGACGATCACCTCCGCGCCGAGCCTGCGCCAGACCGACCCCAGTTCAAGGCCGATAATGCCGCCTCCAATGACGAGCATCTTTTTCGGTACATCGGAAAGCTCCAGCGCCCCGGTCGATGTAACGACCTTCTTCTCGTCGATCATGATTCCAGGCAGCCGCGCGACATCGGAACCGGTTGCGATGACGATCGCCTTGCTATCCAGATATTGGATCTCGCCGCCATTTTCTGGCATGACTTCAACGGTGCCCGGCGCGGTAATCTTGCCCGTGCCGCGATAGGCGTCAATCTTGTTTTTCTTCAGCAGAAACTCGACGCCCTTGGTATTGCCGTCGACGCCTTCACCCTTGAAGCTCATCATGGCGGGCAGGTCCAGTTTCGGGGAGACCTTGATCCCCATATGCCCCATGCCATGGCCTGCTTCCTCGAACAGTTCGGAGGCATGCAGCAGGGCTTTGGACGGAATGCAGCCGACATTGAGGCAGGTGCCGCCATGCGTGGCGCGTTTCTCGACAACGGCGACTTTCATTCCGAGTTGAGCTGCGCGGATGGCGCAGACATAGCCGCCGGGGCCGGTTCCAATTACAATCAGATCGTATTTTGTGGTCATGATTATCTCTTGTGACGATCGGTGCAACTTTCTGCCCAGAAATTAAGCCGCACCATTTGACAACTCTCTGGGAATGACGACGTCAGTCGTCAATACATCTGGGTTATTGATAACTTTCCCTGTACTTTTGAGGATGTAAGTCCCTGGATCAACAAACTTAAACATATACGGGACGGACGGGAAAGTTATTGTCTTAAAATCTGTATCAGATCTGGCGCGATCAACTGGATCGTAACCGCTCATATCGGCACCGCTTTATTGGTTTTCTTCATCCGGGCAGTTGCTATTCTACGGATCTGAATCATCTATCGGGTTTGGACGACGGCTTTGCAGCCAATCTGCAATCATTTCGGGTTTCATCACTGAATCATAGACTTCTATAACGCACGACAGGAAATCCTCCGGCCCGCCATTCATATAGGGAGGAGGTGACACCGGTTAAATACGCTCGGCAAAGGCTCATCGATAGACAGAGCGATGAGCACATGGCCAAGCTCTTGAACCGTGCGCCGAGCGAGGGGATGCCGGATGTCGAGGGTCAGTTTTACCGACCGGCCTCCGTCATCGTTTTCTCCGGTTCCGAACCCTCGCGATGGAGTTTCGTTTGTTTGCATGGCAGGGATGCGGGAGAGAAATTTCAGGAGCGGATGAAACCTGACTTCGTGCTTATCCGCGTCGTCAATCTCCACCGCATGTCCCCGCCATTAAGCGTTTTAAAGATCAAGAACCAGCCGCTGAGGATCTTCGAGGCTGTCCTTCACGCGCACGAGGAAGGTCACGGCTTCGCGGCCATCGACGATGCGGTGGTCATAGGTCAGCGCCAGATACATCATCGGGCGAACCTCAACCTTGCCGTTAAGCACGATCGGGCGTTCCTGGATCTTGTGCATGCCGAGAATGCCGGATTGCGGCGCGTTCAGGATCGGCGTGGACATGAGCGAGCCGTAAATGCCGCCATTGCTGACCGTGAAGGTGCCGCCCTGCATATCCTGAATGCCGAGCCTGCCATCGCGGGCGCGACCGCCGAAATCGGCGATGGTCTTTTCGATCTCGGCAATATTCATCTTATCCGCTTCGCGCACGACCGGAACGACGAGACCGCGATCCGTACCGACTGCGACACCGATATTGTAGTAGTTCTTGTAGACGATATCCTCGCCCTCGATTTCGGCATTGACGGCCGGGATCTCATGCAGGGCGTGAATGCAGGCCTTCAGGAAGAAGCCCATGAAGCCGAGCTTGACCTGATGCTTCTTCTCGAAAAGGTCCTTGTACTGTTTGCGCGCACTCATGATCGCGGTCATGTCCACCTCGTTAAAGGTGGTCAGCATTGCGGCGCTGTTCTGGGATTCCTTCAGGCGGCGCGCAATTGTCTGGCGCAGCTTGGTCATGCGGACGCGTTCTTCACGAGAGGCGTCGCTGCGCGGCTGGGCCGGGGCACGTGCGGCGGGCGCGGCCGGCGGCGAGGCGGCCGTGCCGCTTTGCAGCGCTGAAAGAACATCGCCCTTAAGAAGGCGGCCACCCTTGCCGGTCCCCTCGATCGAAGCCGGATCGACATTGTTTTCAACAACCGCCTTGCGAACGGCGGGGGAAAGCGTGGTCACGTTGGAGGCGGGAGCGGCGGCTTGTTGTTGGCCGTTCGTGGCGGCCTGTGCGGGAGCCGGCGATGCGGATTGCGTTGCACCTGCCGCGCCTTCGCTGAGCGCGCCGAGCAAAGCGCCGACTTCGACGGTCGCGCCTTCCGCCGCTTCGATATTCGCCAGCACGCCTGCGGAGGGCGCGTTGACTTCGAGCGTAACCTTGTCGGTTTCAAGTTCGACCAGCGCTTCGTCCGCCTTGACGGCTTCGCCGGCCTTCTTAAACCATTTTCCAACTGTTGCCTCGGTGATCGACTCGCCGAGAGCAGGCACGCGGATTTCTGCCATGGAACCGCCTCCGGAAGCCTGCTGTGCGGCAGGCTGTTCATTTTTGGGTGCGCCGTTTTTAACTGGCGCAGGTTTATTTTCGGTTGTTACCGGGCTGGATGAGGGCGAAGCAGCGACGGTGCCCGAGCTGTTGCCAATCGATCCCAGCAGCGCACCTACCTCGACCGTGTCGCCTTCGCCCGCCATGATTTCGGATATGACGCCAGCGGCGGGTGAGTTGACTTCAAGCGTAACCTTGTCGGTTTCAAGTTCGACAAGAGGCTCATCAGCATTCACCGCCTCACCGGGTTTCTTGTACCACTTGCCGACTGTGGCTTCGGTTATTGATTCGCCCAAGGCGGGCACGCGAATTTCGCTCGACATCAGTCCTTCCTCTGCAAAGGCCACCTTGTATTACGGCGTGGCCTTTCATGTTAAAGCGTCAATGCCTCGTCAAGAAACGCCTTGAGTTCGGCAAGATGTTTGCTCATGAGGCCCGTCGCCGTCGATGCGGAGGCGGCGCGCCCAACATATCCGGGGCGCTTGTGTCCAGCGCCGATATGATCGAGCACCCACTCGATATTCGGCTCCACGAAGCTCCAGGCGCCCATATTCTTCGGTTCTTCCTGGCACCAATACATTTGCGCCTGCGGAAAACGTCCCAGCTCCTGAATGAGCGCGCGGGCCGGGAACGGATAAAGCTGCTCAAGCCTCATCAGATAGATGTCGTTGAGCTTGCGCTTTTCGCGTTCTTCGAACAGATCATAATAGACCTTGCCCGTACACATCACTACGCGCTTGATTTCATTGTCGGGCACGAGGTTGATTTCTTCGCTTTCATTGACTTCCGCGCCATCCCAAAGGACGCGATGGAAGGTCGTTCCCGGCCCAAAATCTTTGATATCCGACAGGACCCGCTTGTGACGCAGCAGCGATTTCGGCGTCATGAGGATCAGCGGCTTGCGGAACTTCCGGTGCATCTGACGGCGCAGAATGTGGAAGTAGTTGGCGGGCGTCGTGCAATAGGCGACCTGCCAGTTGTCTTCCGCGGAAAGCTGGAGATAGCGTTCCAGACGCGCGGAAGAATGTTCCGGCCCCTGACCTTCATAACCATGCGGCAGCAGCATCACCAGACCGGACATACGCAACCATTTGCGCTCACCGGCTGCAAGGAACTGATCGATAATGACCTGCGCGCCATTGGCGAAATCGCCGAACTGCGCTTCCCAAAGAACAAGCGCCATTGGCTCGGCCAGGCTGTAGCCATATTCGAAACCGAGGACAGCTTCTTCGGAGAGCATCGAATTGATGACCTCCATCGTTGCCTGGTTCGGGCTGATGTGATTGACCGGGCGGTATTTCTTCTCCGTTGTCTGGTCGATCAGCACCACATGGCGTTGGGAGAAGGTGCCGCGCTCAACGTCCTGACCGGACAGGCGAACCGGGAAGCCTTCATTGACGAGTGTCCCGAAGGCGAGCGATTCAGCCATCGCCCAGTCGACATCCTTGCCGTCCTCGATCATTTTGGCGCGGCGTTTGAACAGGCGGTCGATCGTGCGGTGCGCATTGAAGTCGTCGGGTAGCTTGGCGAGCTTCGTGCCAACCTTTTTCAGCGTGTCGAGCGCGACGGCCGTTTCTCCTTTGCGCGGGCCTTCCTCCGGCCGTTCAAGCCCGGACCAGCGCCCGTCAAGCCAGTCTGCCTTGTTGGGGCGGTAATTTTCGCCGATCTCGAACTCTTCTTCGAGGTGGTTCATGACCTGGTTGCGCAATTCATCTACCTCGCCCTTCTCCAGCAGACCTTCTTCGATAAGGCGGTCGCCGTAAATGTCGGTTACGGAGGGATGCTCGCGGATACGCTTGTACATCACCGGCTGTGTGAATGCGGGTTCGTCGCCTTCATTGTGACCGAAGCGGCGGTAGCAGAACATATCCATCACAACGGGTTTGTGGAATTGCTGCCGGAATTCGGTTGCGACCTTAGCGACATGAACGACGGCTTCGGGATCGTCGCCATTAACGTGGAAGATCGGCGCTTCGATCATTCTGGCCACGTCGGACGGGTAGGGCGATGAACGCGCAAAACGCGGCGATGTCGTGAAGCCGATCTGGTTATTGATAATGAAGTGCAGTGAGCCGCCCGTGCGATGCCCGGTCAGGCCGGATAGGCCGAAACATTCCGCAACGACACCCTGACCTGCGAAAGCGGCATCGCCATGCAGAAGCAGCGGCAATACATTGGTTCGGTCCTTGTCGTAGAGATGATCCTGTTTGGCACGGACCTTGCCGAGGACGACGGGATCAACGATTTCCAGATGCGACGGGTTGGCCGTCAGCGACAGGTGAATGTTGTTGCCGTCAAACTCGCGGTCGGACGACGCGCCAAGATGGTATTTGACGTCGCCGGATCCTTCGACATCATCGGGATTGGCTGAGCCGCCTTTGAACTCGTGAAAAATCGCCCGATAGGGCTTGCTCATGACATTCGCCAAGACGTTCAGACGGCCACGATGGGCCATGCCGAGAACGATTTCGCGCACGCCGAGCTGACCGCCGCGTTTGATGATCTGCTCAAGCGCCGGAATGATGGATTCTGCGCCGTCAAGGCCGAAACGCTTGGTGCCGGTGTACTTCTTGTCGAGGAATTTCTCAAAGGACTCGCCTTCGATGAGCTTGGCGAGGATCGCCTTTTTGCCCATATCGGTGAAGGTGATATCCTTGTCTGGTCCCTCGATGCGCTCCTGAAGCCAGGCCTTCTGGACCGGGTCGGAGATGTGCATGAACTCCACGCCGATGGTCGTGCAGTAGGTGCGTTTCAGGATTTCAACGATCTGGCGCACCGTCGCCATTTCAAGTCCCAGCACCTTGTCGAGATAGATCAGCCGATCCATGTCCTCGGGCGTAAAGCCGTAGGTTTCCGGCTGCAGCTCCGGATGCGGCAGTCTCTCGTTCAGCGAGAGCGGATCGAGATCGGCCGCGAGATGGCCGCGCACGCGGTAGGAGCGGATCAACATCAGTGCACGGATCGAATCCCGTACCGCCTTCATTGTCTCCGCAGGGGAAAGTTCGACGCCTTCCTCGTGAGCGACGCTGGCGATCTTCTGTTCGATCTTTTTTTCCGCGACCGTTGCCCAGTCGCCAGCGAGCGCCGCGATATATTCGCCATTGGCGGGCTCGGGCCAGTTCGCACGCTTCCATGACGGACCGCGTGCATCTTCGATGACCGTCTCCTTGCGCTCCTTCAGTCCACTGAAAAACGCCCGCCAGTCGGCCGTGACCGACCCGGCATTTTCCTGGTAGCGTGAATAGAGGTCTTCAATATAAGCTGCGTTGACCC
>JAHQVI010000231.1 GCA_019634405.1 Hyphomicrobiales bacterium | reverse complement strand
TTCATTGCCGATACCGTAATAATTGAATGAAAAGGTCTTGAAGCAGGCATAAAGCTGAGTAGTGTAAAGCCAGACTCAACAGAAAATGAGACGATGGGCGAATGTTGAAATTAATCGCCATGACCGGACTGCTATTCGTCGCGCTTGCGCCTTCGACAGTCCAGGCGCAGAAGATCAAGAACGGAATCGCTGTCTTTGCCGCGCTCGACAAGGTAACGGCGAATATTTCGCCGTTGGAAATCGCGGTTGAGGAGTCTCAGAAGTTTGGTGCGTTGACGATTACGCCGCGCGTTTGCAACACACGCCCGCTCACGGAGCAGCCGGTCACGTCAGCTTTCGTCGAAATCGACGAGACGCAGCTGGATGGCAGCGAAAAACGCATCTTCACGGGTTGGATGTTCGCTGAAAGCCCGGGGCTTCATGGTGTCGAGCATCCGGTGTTTGATGTCTGGCTAACCACCTGCAAGATGCCGACAGACGGGTAATCAACCGGCAGCTCTCTGAAATTGCCCTGAATTTCGAGCGCCTTGTGCAAATGCCCCTGAAACTCTCTGCGTGAGATTTCAATCGCGCCGAACTGGCGGAGATGAGCTGTCACGAACTGTGTGTCGAGCAGGCTGAATTTTCCGTAAATCAGGCGGGCGGCAAGATAGACGAGGGCGACCTTGCTCGCATCGCGTTCGGTGGAGAACATCGATTCGCCGAAAAATGCGCCCTTGAGGTGTACACCGTAAAGACCGCCGACGAGCCGCCCGTCCAGCCAGGTTTCGACGGTGTGGCAATAGCCCATATCGAAGAGATCGGCGTAAAGGGCCATGATTGGCTCATTGATCCAGGTGCTGTCGCGGCCGAGCATCGGGGCGGCGCATCCCTCTATCACGCCTTCAAAATCGCTATCGATGCGTATTTCAAATTTCTGCTGGCGTATGGTGCGCGCAAGACGTTTGGGAATCCTGATCATGTTCAGCGGGATGATGCCGCGCGCGTCCGGTTCGATCCAGTACAATGCCGGATCATCAGCACTCTCGGCCATCGGAAATATACCGCAGGCATATGCATTCAGCAGGGTATTAGGCGTAATTTCAGCGGTAAAACTGCTTCGCGATCCCATTTTCTGCGCGGTCCCATATGCGGTTTAACCGGCTGTAAACCGCCTGATAATCCCGCAGTCTACTCTTTCCCGAGGTGGTTTTCGAGCCAATGAATATCGTAAATTGCATCCTGTATCGCTGGTTCGTCCACAAGTTGCTTAAAGAGCGGGATTGTTGTCTCAATGCCGTCAATCACGAATTCGCTGAGCGCACGCCGCAAACGGAGCAGACATTCATTGCGGTTATTGCCGTGAACGATGAGCTTGCCGATCAGGCTGTCATAAAAGGGCGGGATCGAATAGCCCGCATAGACAGCAGAATCCACACGCACGCCAAGTCCGCCGGGCGGATGGAAATAGGTGATTCGGCCTGGCGAGGGCATGAAGGTTTCCGGATTTTCCGCATTGATACGGCATTCGACGGCATGGCCCTGAAAGCGGACGTCTTCCTGGCGGATGCGAAGCGGATCGCCTGCCGCCACATGGAGCTGCTCGATGACGAGATCAATGCCCGTGATCATCTCGGTAACGGGATGCTCGACCTGCAAGCGCGTGTTCATTTCGATGAAATAGAACTCGCCATCTTCATAGAGGAACTCAACCGTACCGACGCCGCGATATCCCATATCGCCAATCGCCTTGGCGACGACCGCACCGATCTCCGCGCGCTGGCTGGCATTCAGCGCCGCTGAGGGGGCTTCTTCCCAGATCTTCTGATGGCGGCGCTGCAAGGAGCAATCCCGCTCGCCCAGATGGATCGCATTGCCCTGTCCATCGCCGAGCACCTGTATCTCGATATGGCGCGGCTTGGTCAGATATTTCTCCATGTAAAGCGCATCGTCGCCGAAAGCCGATTTCGCCTCGGACCGCGCCGTTGCAAGCGCAATGGGCAAGTCAGCTTCGGTTTTCGCAACCTTCATGCCTCGTCCGCCACCGCCTGCCGCTGCCTTGACCAGCACCGGGAAACCGATTTCCCTGGCGACCTTCAGGGCGTCAGTATCATTCGTTACGGCGCCTTCAGAACCGGGCACGACGGGAATGCCGAGTTTCTTCGCCGTCTCTTTCGCCTGGATCTTGTCGCCCATCAGCCGGATATGTTCAGAAGTCGGGCCGATAAAGGTGATCTTGTGATCATCATTTGTGTGGCTTTCGAGAATCTCGACAAAGCGGGCGTTCTCGGACAGGAAGCCATAGCCTGGGTGAACCGCGTCTGCGCCCGTGATTTCGCAAGCTGCGATCAGGGCGGGGATATTCAGATAGCTGCCGGATGCAGGCGGAGGGCCAATACAAACACTCTCATCGGCAAGGCGGACATGCATGGCGTTTGCATCGGCCGTGGAGTGAACGGCAACCGTCTTGATGCCGAGTTCCTTGCAGGCACGCTGGATACGAAGAGCAATTTCGCCACGATTGGCAATAAGGACTTTATCGAACATATCTTGCTTGCCGCCTATTCGATGATGAACAGCGGTTCGCCGAATTCAACCGGATGACCGTTATCGACCATAATTGATTTCACAGTGCCTGGACGAGGCGCGGCGATGTGATTCATGGTTTTCATCGCTTCGATGATAAGAACTGTCTGGCCTTTTTTCACGACCGATCCGATTTCGACAAAGGGTGGCGCATTGGGCTCCGGCGCGCGATAGGCTGTGCCGACCATGGGCGATTTGATGGTGCCGGGATGGTTCTCTTGATCTGCGTTTGCCGCCTGCGCGGGTGCAGGGGCCGCCGGAGCCGGGGCGAGTGCGGGCGCAGCGGCAGCGATCGCAGGCGATACAGCGGTGGAGACCGTGACATTGCGGGCGACGCGGATACGCATGCCTTTCTGCTCGACCTCAATTTCGCTCAAACCCTCACTGTTGAGGATTTTGGCCAGTTCGCGTATCAGACCTTCTTCAACCATATGATTTTTCATCCTGCCGTTCGTCCCGCCTGTCACGGCCTATCCCCTTTTATGTAGTCCCAGTGATTTATTCACCGATTGATCCCGCATGGCAAGAGGGTCAAGCTCGTAGCCCTCAAGGTGCTTACCAAATGGTCGCGATATTTTGGAAATGCGGTCTTTGCGCTATCCGTGCAGAGGCGGGATCACAGAGGATTAGTACTTAGCCATTGTTGGCAACTTTTGCAATCCCGCTTTAAAAAAGCAAGGTCAGCACATATGGCTAATCTTACATATATTGATATGGCGAAATGCTTCTTTAGCAGACGCTGCAGCCATTCTGATTAATGTCAGTAACGGCCGTCTTCAGTATTTCGCGAAGGTTGTCAGGCGCGCCGGGGATGGCTTCGTCACCGATGAATATGGCCGGAGTTCCCTGAACGCCGATTGAAGTTCCCAGCTGAAGGTTCTTCTCGATGATTTCAGCAACTTCAGGCGCTTTCATATCTTCTTTCAGCTTCTCGACATCTAGTCCGACGTCAGCAGCAATCTTCATTGCAACATCACCGTCGACGCGGCCATTATGGCGCATCAGTGCGGCGTGATATTCGAAATATTTACCCTGTTTGGTCGATGCAACAGCAGCTTCGGATGCGATCCGGGACTCTTCAGAAAGAATTGGGAACTCGACGAAGACCACGCGAAGATCCTTGCTTTCCTCGGAGAGGCCGACAATGTCTTCGAAGGCCTTGCGGCAATATCCGCAATTATAGTCAAAAAATTCGACCATTGTGACCTTGCCGTCGCCTGAGCTGAACGGTGTCTCTTCCTTGTAGAGCGAGGCCAGAGCTTTCAGACGTTCCTTTTCGGCGACTTCCGCTTCACGGCGGTTCAGCTCCTCAATGGCTTCGCGAAGAATTTCCGGCTGCGTCAGCAGATAGTCTTTGATTATGGCCTGGATTTCCTGCTTCTGCGCGTCGTCAAATGATGTTTTTTCCTGGGCCTGGGAGGGCGCGAAGGCGGTTGTCGCCATCGCTGCAACAGCAAGGCCAGCAAAAATAAAGCGTTTCAGTGTCATGCGATTGTGCTCCAAATAATAAGTAACCTTGCGGGCCGACTATTTACTCGCCAATGACTTGTAGGTCTCGACATCACGGATAATGTCATTGGCCTTGACCCAGTTGGGCGAACCTTCCGGAAAGGCTTGAATAGAACGCTGAGCATGAACCTTGGCGAAATCCGCATTGCCCTCAAAAAAAGCAGCCTGCGCCGCGGCAAGCTGCGCTTCCGGAATCTTGTCCATCCTGCCATAGGCTATCGACAGGTTGCGAAAGCCGATAACGGACTGTTTTTCTTTCAAGAGCGCCTTCCGTAGATGGCCGACGGCTTCCTTGAGAACGGAGTCATCATTTGTCGATATCAGAGCCTGGCCCAGCATGACGCGCATTAGTCCCGAATTCGGCGAAAGCGAAACGGCTTTCCTGAGAGGAGCCACAGCCGCTTTCGCGTTACCACCCTCCAGAAGGAACTGCCCCTTTAATTCATGGAAATAGGGGTTGTCAGGGTTTTCTTCAATGAGTGCGTCGAGCGCCGGGATGGAAGCTTTCACGCCTGATGTGAAATTCAGGGTAATTGCGCGGGCGTAACGGGCCGGTAGCGTTTGATCGCTCTCGGGATAAAGCCGCATCACATAACGGGGGTTCGTCTTGTTCATGAAAGCGTCGAGCTTGGCGCTGGCCATGTCATGACGGAACTGAAGCTGAGGCGAATCCTTCCGATCGTAGTGAGGGCTTCTCAGAGCCAGGTCCTGAAGCTGAGAAATGCGTTCCTGCGGCATCGGATGGCTTTGAATATACGGGTCGATTGATGCGATCGAGGCCAGCGATTGATCCGCGAAAAATCGAAATGTCTCAAGCATGCCGCGGGCCGATTGCTGGGTCCGGTTCAGATAGTCAACAGCCGCCTGGTCCGCTGCCGATTCCTCGGCGCGGCGGTAAGAGAGCAGGGTCCGCTGAATGATGTTCTGACCACCATACAGAATCGCTGCGCCAGCTTCGCCAACATCGTTGCCCGCGCCGCCGCCAACCGCGCCGCCAACCATCGCGCCAATGCCCAGAAGGTTCACGATCAGCGCGGCCGACTCCATTCTCGACATCTGTATCTTGATGCGCGCCAGATGGCCGCCGGCGATGTGCCCGGCCTCGTGGGCGATGACGCCAATGAGCTGATTGGGCGTTTTCGATTCCGTTATCGCGCCGACATTGATGAACATGTTCTGGCCGTCAATAACGAAGGCGTTGAAGGCCTTGCTGCTGACAATATGGATATTGACGTTCTGCGTGCTCAAATTTGCCGCGCGGAATATCGGCCGTGCATAATCGTTCAACAGCTCCTCGATCTCGGCGTCGCGAATGAGCCCGAGCGCATAGCTGCTGGCCGTCTGTCCGAGAATCAAAGTGGAAGTCAGAGCCGCAACAATTGCAGCGCGGCCGACCCGGCGAACATTGCGCCGCAGGCCGGTCAGAAGTGGATCAAACAAAGCAGTCCTCGACATTGTTCTGAAAAGTGGCCGTTTCTCTATCCCAAGTATCAGCAAACCGTAGAGCGGCGCTGTTGAGCGGTCAACAGTCTGTAAAGCGGACACGGAATCTTGACTGGAGCTCTCGACATGACATGCATGAAGCGTTGATATTGGGGCGTAAGCATGACGTATTATGAAAAGAGGTCTGATTTGCAACGCGATTTATCCCGCCAAATTTCGACACAATGCGGCATGCGTCTATCCAGAAGGAGCGAAATTGCTTCTTTCGTCGTGATGGACGTCATGCGTCAGGCGTTCGAGCGTGAGCGTCGCGGCGGCAATATCATCCATATGGAGGTCGGGCAACCGTCAAGGCCGGCCCCGCGCCTGGCCCGCGAGGCCATCAAATCCGCAATTGATACGGATGTGCTCGGCTATACGGACGCGCTTGGCATTCCCGAACTGCGCGAGCGGATTTCCCGGTATTACAAGGAGCAGCATGGCCTCTCGATCGGTGCTGAGCGTATTGCCGTGACGTCCGGCTCATCCGCAGGTTTCGTGCTGGCGTTCCTGGCCCTGCTGGATGAAGGCGCACCGCTCTATCTGCCCGAGCCGGGCTATCCGTGCTACCGCAATATTGCCGATGCGCTCGGCTTGAAGCCTGTGGGCATCGATGTGGGGGAGGAAGAGCGCTGGATGCCGGACACGGCGCGTTTGGCAAAGGTCGTCCGCGAACATGGCCCCGGCGGCGCGATTCTGTTTGCCAGCCCGAATAATCCCACCGGAACGATGATGAAGCCGGAAACGCTGGCGGCAATCTGCCAATGGTGCCGCGAGAATGGCGTCACGGTTATTTCGGACGAGATCTATCATGGGCTGACCTATGGCATGCCAGCGGAAACGGCGCTTCGATTCCATGATGACGCCGTCATCATCAACAGCTTCTCCAAATATTACT
>JAHQVI010000230.1 GCA_019634405.1 Hyphomicrobiales bacterium | reverse complement strand
CCGTGCGCTTGGCCTCAAAATGGGCGACACCATCACATTCAATGTTCTTGGGCGCAACATCACTGCGCGTCTCGCCAATTTCCGGACCGTGCAGTGGCAATCATTGAACATCAATTTCGTGATGATTTTTTCGCCAAATACGCTTGAGGCTGCGCCTTACAACATGCTGGCGACGCTGAACTGGCCGGAATCGGACCCGGAAAGCGAAGTTGCGGTCGTTCGCGCCGTTTCCCAGGAATTTCCCACCGTAACCGCAGTTCGCGTCCGCGACGCCATCGAAAACGTCAATACTGTCCTCGGCCAGATTTTTTCCGCCATCCGCGCGGCGGGCATGCTGACGCTTTTGTCCGGCGTGCTGGTCCTTGCCGGGGCGCTGAGTACGGCGCGCGCAAAACGCGTCTATGAAGCCGTGATCCTGAAAGTTCTCGGCGCGACGCGAAAACGCATTCTGTTAATGCATCTGGCTGAATACCTTATTCTTGGTCTTTCAACCGCAGTCGTAGCCGCCGCCGCCGGAACATTGCTTGCTTATATGCTGTTGACCCATGTTCTCAATATTTCATTTAGCGCACCACCGAGCGCGCTATTGCAGGCAGCCGGTTTATCCACCATATTTATGGTTGGATTTGGAATATTTGGTACGGCAAGAGTGCTAAATATGAAGTCCGCACCTTATCTTAGAGCCGAATAACAGGTTGTCATGCGGATCCTGTAATCGTTTAAGACTAGAGGTGCGTACCAAAACGGGCTAGAAGCACTTGCATATTTTCTTACGGTGGTGGTTCAATAGAGGTTTAATATGGCAGAATACGAAAGAAACACGATAGCTGGTGCCAATGTTGGCACAGCTGGCATCGATGAGGGCCTTCGCGCCTTCATGTTGAGCGTCTACAACTACATGGCGGGCGGCCTCGTCATTACGGGCGTTGCTGCTTATCTCGTCTATTCGATGGCCGTTACCTCAGATCCGGGCGCCGCTGCAGCTCAGGTTCGCGATGGCGTGTTCCTCACGAGCTTTGGCGTCGCTATCTACACGAGTGCGCTGAAATGGGTCATCATGCTGGCCCCGCTGGGCATGGTCTTCTTCCTGAGCGCAAGAATGCACAAGATGAGCGTGCAAGGCGCGCAGATCGCTTTCTGGGCATTCGCCGCGCTTATGGGTGTGTCGCTGTCGTCGATCTTCCTCATTTACACGAGTTCGTCGATTACACAGGTGTTCTTCATCACGGCGGCTACCTTCGGTGCGCTTAGCCTGTGGGGCTACACCACCAAGAAAGACATCTCCGGCTGGGGATCGTTCCTGTTCATGGGCTTGATCGGTATCGTGATCGCTTCGATCGTGAACATCTTCCTTGGCTCTGGTGCGCTGCAATTCGCGATCTCTGTTATCGGCGTTCTGGTCTTCGCCGGCCTGACAGCTTATGACACGCAGAACATCAAGAATGAATATTATGCAGGCGACAGCCAGATCGTGGCTGGTCAGAAAGCCATCATGGGCGCTCTTCGGCTGTATCTTGACTTCATCAACATGTTCATCATGCTGCTGTCGCTGTTCGGCAATCGCGAATAGTCGAACGCAACATCAGGTTGAATTGGGAAAGCCCCTGCAATTGCGGGGGCTTTTCGCGTTCAGGGATACACAATATTGGCGGCGCAGCAAAGGATCAGCCCTGTTGAACGAGGGCGAGCCAGTCATCTTCGCTCATAACCTCCACGCCGAGTTCCTGAGCGTTTTTGAGTTTCGATCCGGCGCCGGGGCCTGCGACGACGTAATCGGTTTTCTTCGACACCGATCCTGAGACTTTCGCCCCCATGCGCTCGGCCATCGCCTTGGCTTCGGCGCGGGTCATTTTCTCCAGCGTACCGGTAAAGACGACCGATTTCCCCTCGACCGGCGATCCGCTCGTATCGGCGCGCGCGAATGGCTGGATGTCGACTTCGTCAACCAGCGTGTCGATGACCTGGCCATTGTGATCTTCGGCAAAGAACTCGATGAGCGCGTCAACAGCCACCGTGCCGATACCGTCAATATTCGTCAATTCGGCGTAAGCGTCGCCTTCCTTGTCATTCGCGGCGGCCAGCACCGCGGTGCGCAGCGCCTCGAACGTCCCGTAGCTGCGCGCCAGCACCTTGGCTGTAACCTCGCCGACATGGCGGACGCCAAGCGCAAAAATGAAGCGGTCCAGCCCGATATTGCGGCGCTCCTCAATGGCGTCGAACAGGTTCTTCGCAGATTTTGGCCCCCAGCCTTCCCTAGCGCTGAGCGGCTTCAGATTGTCCTTCGCCTTGTCGCGCGCCGCAATGGTGAAGATGTCCGCGGGCGTCCGGATGCGGCCTTCATGATAGAATGCCTCGACCTGTTTTGCGCCCAACCCCTCAATGTCGAACGCATTGCGCGAGACGAAATGCTTGAGCCGCTCGACCACTTGCGCCGCGCAGATCAGCCCGCCGGTGCAGCGCCTGATTGCATCGAGCTTGCCGCTCTTCTCATTGATTTCGCGCACCGCATGGGAGCCGCAGACCGGGCATTTCTCCGGAAATTTGTAGGGTATGGCGTCGGCCGCGCGCTTGTCGGGCAGATAGCCAAGAATTTGCGGGATCACGTCGCCGGCGCGCTGGAGCGTGACCCAGTCGCCGATGCGGATGTCCTTGCGCGCGATTTCGTCTTCATTATGCAGTGTGGCGTTTTGCACGACCACGCCGCCGACGGTCACGGGCTCCAGCTTGGCGACCGGCGTCAGTGCGCCTGTGCGTCCGACCTGAATATCGATGTCACTCAGGATCGTCGTCGCCTGTTCGGCGGCGAATTTATGCGCGACGGCCCAGCGCGGCGAACGGGCCACGAAGCCGAGACGCTCCTGCAGCGCGAGCGTGTTGACCTTGTAGACGACGCCATCAATGTCGTAATCGAGCGTGGCGCGCTGCGCTTCGATGCCGGCATAGACGGCGAGCATCTCCTGGGCCGAACTGCAAAGCTGCATCAGTGGATTGACCGGAAAGCCCCAGCGTTTGTAGGCTTCGACCACGCCCAGCTGCGTTTCAGCAGGCAGCTCCGTAACCTCGCCCCAGCTATAGGCGAAGAATTGCAGGGGCCGCGATTGGGTAATCTTCGAATCGAGCTGACGCAGCGATCCGGCGGCGGAGTTGCGCGGATTGGCGAAGACCTTGCCGCCGGCTTCCTCCTGTCGTTGGTTCAGCGCCAGAAAGTCGGCCCGGCCCATGAAAATTTCGCCGCGCACCTCGAACACGCCCGGAAAGTCCCTGGCGGAAACCTTGTGTGGAATCGTTTCGATGGTGCGCACATTGGCGGTGACGTTCTCGCCTTCATAGCCGTCGCCGCGGGTGGCGGCTGAAACGAGCTGTCCGTTCTCATAGCGAAGCGAAATGCCAAGCCCGTCAATCTTGGGCTCCGCCGTAATCTCGATGCTTGCCTGCGCGTCGAGCCCAAGGAAACGCCGGATGCGGTCGATAAAATCGCCCGTTTCCTCCTCATCGAAGACGTTGCCGAGCGAAAGCATCGGCACACTATGGGTGACCTTGGCGAATTTTTCCGAAGGCGCCGCGCCGACCGTCCGGCTGGGGCTTGCGTCGCTGATGAGATCGGGGAACGCGTCTTCGATTGTCAGAAGGCGCGCGCGAAGAGCGTCATAATCCGCATCCGAAATGCGGGGGGCGTCCTCGCGATGGTACAGCCGGTCATGTTCCGCGATCTCCGCGGCAAGCGTTTCATATTCCGCAGCGGCCTGTTCGGCGGTAAATTCGGTTATGTCCGCAACAGCCCCGGATTTGTTTTTGGTTTTTGCCATCAAGCTTTGTCAATCGACCATATTGTTCCCTTTTCGGAGGGGCAGTCTATTCCAGGTGAGGGAGCGCTGTGTAGTGGTGTTTGACGATCTACACATCAAACGCCGCGCCGATTTCCGGCACGAAAACATTGTAACCGTTCATTTCGGCAAGGAATTTCGAGGCGTCCTGTTCGATGATCGGAAAAGTTCCATAATGCATCGGAACGATGGTCTTGAATTTGAAATAGCGTTTGCAGGCGATTGAGGCCTGTTTTGCGCCCATTGTGAAGCGGTCGCCAATCGGAACGAGACCGACATCCGGCTCGAACAACTCCTGCACCAGGGCCATGTCGCCGAATATTTCCGTGTCGCCCATATGATAGACCGTCTTGCCTCCGGCGCGAATGATCAGCCCGCATGCAGCGCCCAGATAGATGGCTTTGCCGTCGACCACAGTGGAGGAGGAATGAAAGGCCTTGGTGAAGGTGACGTCGAAGCCGTCCTGCGTAATCGTGCCGCCAGGATTGCACAATTCGACATTGGCGACGCCTTTTTCCTTCAGATACACGCCAAGCTCGAAAGTCGCGATCAGAGTCGCGCCGGTGCGTCCTGCAATTTCGACCGTGTCGCCGACGTGGTCGTCATGGCCGTGGCTTAGCAGAATATGCGTGCAGCCTGCGCTTGCGTCTTCGACGCTGCCTGTGAATGTGGGACTGCCGCTGAGAAAGGGATCGATCAGCAGCGTCTTGCCGCCGGTTTCGATGCGGAAGGCCGAATGGCCGTACCAGGTCAGCTTCATTCCCGTCTCCTTTCGTGTGGTCTATTGCGCCAATGTTGTCGGGGGCGCAGTATAAAGCCCAACTATCGCGTCATAAAAACGATTCGCCAGCCAAAAGAGTTTTCCGTGCCCGACGCAAAGCAAAGCCGTCAGATGCCCTTTGACTTGCAAAGTCTGATGAAGGCATTGCCGCAAAAGGCCGCCATTTTCGGCCTCGATGTCGGCACGAAAACGATCGGTGTTGCAATCTCCGATACGTCGCGCATGATTGCAACGGCGGTGACGACGATCAGGCGCAAGAAATTCACGCTGGACGCAGAAGCGCTTTTCAAACTGGCCCAGGAACGGGGTGCTGAGGGTTATGTCATCGGCCTGCCGGTCAATATGGACGGCTCCGAGGGGCCGCGTGCGCAGTCCTGCCGGGCATTCGCGCGCAATCTGGGCGGGTTGACCGATGCGCCGATCGCGCTTTGGGATGAGCGCCTGTCCACAGCCGCCGCCGAACGCGTGCTGCTCGAAGCCGACGCCAGCCGTAAACGCCGGGCTGAGCTGATCGACGCTGTCGCCGCCGCCTTTATCCTGCAAGGCGCGCTTGACCGCATGAAGGGCATGGTGTGAGCACGCCTTGCCTGTCGGCATTCTTCACTTACCGGTCTTTCCAGGCCATGCCATGCCGAACCGGCCGCGCCGGATAGATTTCATACGCATATGCTAGCATCTATCAACGCTGTCGCTCCGCTTGCCCTCATCATCATGCTTGGCTATGCGCTCAACCGCTACAGGGTGGCGGGGCCGGATATCTGGTCCGCGATCGAGCATATCTGCTTCTATATCCTGTTTCCGTTCATGATCGTGAGGATGCTTGCACGCGCCAACCTGTCCGATCTGCCGGTCCAGGACTACGCCATCGTGACATTTGGCGGCGTGTTCGGAATGATGGTTCTGCTTCTGATCGCGCGGCCGCTCATGGCCCGCTTGGATGTGTCCGGGCCCTCGTTCACGAGCCTTTTTCAGGGAGCGACGCGCTGGCACGGGTTCATGGCGCTTGCGATTGTCGGCACGCTCTACGGCGAGCCGGGGATCGCACTGGTGGCGCTGGCTATCAGCCTTCTCGTACCGTTCTTGAATATTGCAGCGATTGCGGTGCTTTCGATCTGGGGGCGGTCGGAAGAGAACACCCTTATCTCGGCGCAAAGCACTTTGCTGAGAATTGCGAAAAATCCGTTGGTCTGGGCCTGCATCATTGGCATTTTGCTCAATTTGAGCGGCATTCCCGACTTTCTGTTCAGCGCAATCGAGATCATTGGCGATGGCGGCCTGGGGCTGGCGATGCTTTCTGTCGGCGCGGGCCTGCAGATCGGCACGGTGTGGCGCACCAAATGGCTCTTGATGCTCGGCGTACTCATTCGGCTTGTCGGAATGCCGCTGATGATGATTCTGTTTGCATGGATTATCGGGCTTGAAGGGCTCTCCCGAACGGTCGCGATTATTGCAGGGGCCGTGCCGACCGCTTCGACATCCTATGTCATGGCGCGCAAAATGGGCGGTGATTGCGATCTGATGGCCAATATTGTAACATTTCAGGTTCTTGTGTCAGGTATAACCTTGCCAATATTCATTTATATTGCGCAAAATCTGTAGCGGGGGAGGTGCGAAGCCAAGGAAGCTGGCCGAAATGGAGACCGAAGAACCTGAAGAGAATTCTCGCGATCATCCTCGGATCATCGCGCCTCCGCCACTGATTTTTGGCGGCGCGTTATTGCTGACGCTGCTGGTGGACTGGGGCCTGGGCGATCCGAGCATCGGCCTTGGCCGTGACGGGCGTTTCATTACCGGCCTGCTTTTCATCATTGTCGGTTTTCCGCTCATTGCGATTGCCGTCATCAGCTTTCGGAACGCCAGGACGAATATTGAGCCCTGGAAACCGACCACGGCGCTGGTTACGAGCGGCCTTTTCGCCTATTCGCGCAATCCGGTCTATGTCGGGATGGCGCTTGGCTATATCGGGCTCAGCTTTATTGCCGACAGCGTCGTCAGTCTCCTTGCGCTGCCGCTCGTCATCGCCGTCATCCATTGTG